>JAEZEU010000556.1 GCA_023432885.1 Pseudomonadota bacterium
GGAGGGCGCCGATGAGCGGTCGCGGAGAAGTACGTTTCCAGGACATCGTCAAGATGCACGGCGAGTTCGCCGCGCTCAAGGGCGTCAATTTCGAAATCAAGCCCGGCGAGTTCTTCGCCCTGCTGGGTCCCTCCGGTTCCGGCAAGAGCACCACTTTGCGGATCCTCGCCGGGCTTGATGCACCGACCGCCGGCCGCGTGTTCATCGACGGCAATGACGTTACCTCGGTCGATGCGCGCGACCGCGACATCGCCATGGTGTTCCAGAGCTACGCGCTCTACCCGCACATGACGGTCGCGGAAAACATCGCCTTCCCGCTCGAGATGAGCAATCTGCCGAAGAAGGAGATCGAGCCCGCAGTTAAAGAAGCCGCGCGCAAGGTGAAGATCGATCACCTGCTCGACCGCAAGCCTGGGCAACTCTCCGGCGGCCAGCAGCAGCGCTGCGCGTTGGCGCGTGCGATCGTGCGCAAGGCGCGCCTGTTCCTGCTCGACGAGCCGGTCTCCAATCTCGACGCCAAGCTGCGTATCGAGACGCGCGCGGAGCTGAAGAAACTGCAGCGCTCGCTCGGAGTCACCGCCGTCTACGTCACCCACGACCAGGAAGAGGCGATGACGCTGGCCGACCGCATGGCCGTGTTCATGGCCGGCGAAATCCAGCAGGTGGGCACGCCGGCGGAAGTCTTCGCCCGGCCGAACTCGATCGAGATCGCCGGCTTCATCGGCAATCCGCCGATGAACCTGGTGCCCGCCCGCTACGCCAACGGCAGCGTTGTCATCTCTGGGCATTTGCTGAAGACCGATGTGCAGATCGCGGGCGAGCGCGACGTCATCGTCGGCATCCGGCCCGGCGCACTCCGCCTCGTGCCGGACGGGCTGAAGGCCAAGGTCGATCTCGTCGAGGATCTCGGCGATACCGCCGTGCTCGACATCGACTGCGCCGGCAAATTGATGCGCGTGCGCGTCAACCATGAAGACGTACCGCGCGAGGGTGACGTTATCTCGGTAACCGCCCGGCCGCAGGACATTCATCTGTTCGATCCCGAGACACGAAAGCGGCTATAAGCGCATGCCTGTCCGCACCCGCAAAAAGCCTGCCTCGCTTGCCGCCGATGCGCCACATGCGGCGACTGCGGGTTCCGTGCCGCTGCACATCCAGATTCGCGAGGCGATCCGCCGTCAGGTTCGCGACGGCCAACTCATCGACAAGGCCGGACGCCTGATGACCGAGGCCGAGCTCGGCCGACATTTCGGCGTCAGCCGCATCACCATCCGCAACGCCATTTCGCCGCTGGTGAATGAAGGCATGTTCGCGCGCACGCGCGGCCGAGGCACCTTTCTGCGGTCGAACCAGCCGGAGAACTGGGTCGGCCGGCTGATGGGCTTTTCGGAAACCATTCGCGATGCCGGCTACCAGGCCGGGGCCAAGGTACTGCAGCAGGGCATGACCAACCGGCACGATGCCGAGGTGCGCGAGCAACTCCGTGAGCGCGCGGTATGGCAGCTCAAGCGGCTGCGTCTCGCCGACGACACACCGATCGCTATCGAGCACGCCTTCTATCCCCCGGACATAGGCCTCGAGCTCGAAAAGCGTGACCTCACCTCCATCATCATGTATCGGGTGTTCGAGGAAGAACTCGGCCACCCCATCAAGGAAGCCAAGCAAACCATCAGCGCTTCGCTCGCGGGTGCCGCGAGCGCCAAGATGCTGGGCGTGAAGGCCGGCAGTCCCCTCCTCGCCATCGAGCGCCTGACGCTCGGCACCGAGGGGCGTCCGCTCGAACTGCTCCGCTCCGTGTACCTCCCCGACTATTTCCGCCTCAGCATCAGCCTGATGCGGCAACATTCCTGATTTCCCCGCGATCAAAGAAGGACCGAAAACCATGGCAAATGGCGGCAAGGCTTCCGAGCTCCCCAATATCCTCCTCATCCTCAACGACGACATGGGGTTCTCGGACATCGGCTGCTATGGCGGCGAGATCGAAACGCCGAATCTCGACCGCCTCGCAGCCAATGGCCTGCGCTATTCGCAATTCTACAACACCGCCCGCTGCAGTCCCTCGCGCGCTTCGCTGCTGACGGGGCTGCACCCGCACCAGACCGGCATCGGCATTCTCACCTACAGCAACGGGCCGGAAGGCTATGCGGGCAATCTGAACAGGAGCTGCGTGACGATTGCGGAAGTGCTGAAGCAGAAGAAGTACAAGTCGTATCTCAGCGGCAAGTGGCACATCGCGAGCAACCTGACCGAGCCGACCGATGCCTGGCCGATGCAGCGCGGCTTCGATCACTTCTACGGCACGATCATCGGCGCCGGCAGCTTCTACAACCCGAACACGCTCACCCGCGGCAACGACAATATCGAGCATGAGGCAGAGAAAGATCCATCGTTCTTCTATACCGATGCGATCAGCGACCAGGCGGCAGCCTATATCCGCCAGCACAAAGCAGAGAATCCGCAGCAGCCATTCTTCCAGTACGTCGCCTACACCGCGCCGCACTGGCCGCTGCATGCGCATGACGAGGACATTGCCAAATACAAGGGCCGCTTCGACGCCGGCTGGGATCGCTTGCGCGAGCAAAGGCTGAAGCGGCTGGTTGATGACGGCATCATTCATCCGAACTGGCGGCTCACCGACCGCGATCCGACCCAGCCGCCGTTCGATGAAGCCAAGCATCGCGAATGGACGCTGCGCTGCATGGAAGTCTATGCCGCGCAGATCGACCGCATGGACCAGGGCATCGGCCGTATCCTGAAAGCATTGGAAGAGACGGGCCAGATGGAGAATACGCTGATCATCTTCCTGTCCGACAACGGCGCCTGCGCCGAGGACATTCCGCAAGGGGTTACCGCGCGCGAGCTTGTCGACCAGCTGATGATCGCGAAAGCCAGGACACGCAAGGGTGAGCCGGTGCAGTTCGGCAACGATCCCAACGTGATGCCGGGCGGCGAGCACACCTATCAGAGCTACGGTACCGCCTGGGCGAACCTGTCGAACACACCGTTCCGGCTCTACAAGCACTGGATCCATGAAGGCGGCATCGCCACGCCCTTCATCGTGCACTGGCCGCGCGGCATCAAGGAGCGCGGCGGCCTGCGGCACAATCCGAGCCAGCTTCCGGACGTGATGGCAACGATCCTCGACGTATCCGGCGCGACTTACCCTACGGAATACAACGGCAACGCCATCCTGCCTTGCGAAGGCGAGAGCCTGGTCCCGTCGTTCGCCTCGGCCTATGGCGGCCGCGGCCCGCTGTTCTGGGAGCACGAGGGCAATGCGGCGGTGCGCGTCGGCAAATGGAAGCTGGTACGCAAATATCCGGGGCCGTGGGAGCTATACGACATGGAGCTCGACCGCACCGAGATGCACGATCTCGCCGCAGAGCACCCGGAGCGCGTCCGCGACATGGCTGAGCAATATCAGCGCTGGGCCGACCGCTGCGGCGTGATCCCGCGCGAGAAGATTCTCGCGCTGATGGAGGCGCAGGGCGAGACGGCGTTCTGGGAAGAAGAGAAGCAGAAGTAGCTGAGATCGATGACTGGCGGAGATACCCGTTGCTGCGCAAATCGTCAGCCCGGCGAGCCGGCGCTGGCGCCTGCGATGGCGACGATCACGCCGAGCAAGTCGCCGATAGCCCGGCGCTGGAGCCCGGAGATCGGCGGCGCCTTCCTGATGGGATCGGACGACAGGCGCTTTCCCGATGACGGCGAAGGACCGGTGCGCAGGGTGACCATCGCGCCCTTCGCCATCGCCTGCTACGCCGTCAGCAATTTGCAATTCG
>JAEZEU010000614.1 GCA_023432885.1 Pseudomonadota bacterium
GATTATCGGCCGGCCGCTGTCCGGCAAGCTGATGCATTCCGGTCGTCCCAAGCGAAAGTGACATGCGGCGGCCTCGCTCTCCTTCGGGCGTCTCAGCCCTGCGGGTTGTGCGCGGCGCGTGGATGGCCGACAGGCTGGTCGGCCGCCCGCTTCATTCAACGAACAAACAAGAAAGGTAATCCATGGAACAGAGCGACGATCTTCTTTTCGACCTCAAGGATGGCATCGCCACTGTTTGCATCAACCGGCCCAAGGCGCGCAACGCGCTCTCGATTTCGGTTTCGAACGGGCTAGCCAAGCTGTGGGAAAAGATCGACGAGATGCGGGAAGTGCGGGTGGTCATCCTGACTTCGGCAGATTGCGGCACCTTCTGCGCGGGACTGGACCTCAAGGAGGCAGCCCGCATGAAGGCGGAGACGGGCGAGGACATTCTGACCTTTCATCGTGATGCCTTTCAGTGGCGCATGCGCCGTGTGAAGGTGCCGATCATTGCCGCAATGACCGGCCATGTCGCCGCGGGCGGCATGCTGCTCAGCCTGAATTCGGACATCCGCGTCGGTCTGGCGGGTTCGAAGATCGGCATCACCGAAACCAAGATCGGTCGGGGTTCGCCTTGGGGCATGCCGCTGGTGTGGATGCTGCCCGAGCCGATCCTGATGGAAATGACCATGACCGGCGACATGTATCCGATCGAGAAGCTCGAGAAGCTGGGTTTCATCAACTACCTGGAGCCCGACGCAAATGCGGTGCGCGCGCGCGCGCAGCAGCTTGCCGAGCGTATCCGCGATAATGCGCCGTTGTCGGTGATCGCCGGCAAACGCGCAATTTTGACGGCCATGAGCGTCGGCTGCGACAACGCCTCGGAAACCGCCTGGCACATCTATCGCGAGGTCTATGCCAGCAACGATGCGCAGGAAGGTCCGCGGGCATTCGCCGAAGGCCGGCCGCCGAAGTGGACGGGCACCTGAGGCTTCGCAGGATCGTCATCGCCCGTTCGCACCGCCCCTGATGCTCCGCGCACAAGCGCTGAGCATAGCACCAGAGAGTAAGCCAGAAACGTGAGTGTCATCTCATCCAACGTTGCAACCGGCTCTGCCGATTTCAAGCGCAATGCAGCTCAGTTTCAGGTGCTCCTGGATGACCTCCAGCAGCGTCGCAGGCGAGCGCGGGCGGGCGGAGAGGCCGCGGCGAAAGAGCGTCATATCCAGGCCGGCAAACTGTTGCCGCGTGATCGCGTAGAGGCGCTTCTCGACCCGGGATCTCCCTTCCTGGAGCTCGGCGAGCTTGCTGGCGACGGCATGTATGGCTCCAACCCGCCCGGTGCCGGGATTATCACCGGCATTGGCCGGGTGTCGGGACGCGTATGCATGATCGTGGCCAACGACTCCACAGTGAAGGGCGGCACGTATTACACGATGACCGCCAAGAAGCACGTGCGTGCACAGAGGGTCGCCTGGCAGCACCGTCTTCCGGGTATCACCTTGGTCGACTCCGGCGGTGCCAACCTGCCCGAGATGGCCGGCATCTTTCCGGATGCGGGCCAGTATGGCTCGGTGCTGCACCTGCTCGTGCGGCAGTCCGCGGACGGCGTTCCCCAGCTCTCCGTGGTGCATGGCGCTTGCACGGCCGGCGGAGCCTATACCCCGGTGCTTACCGACCAGACGGTTATTGTCAAAGGCCAAGGCTACATCCATCTGGGCGGTCCGGAGATCGTGCAATCGGCGACGGGCGAGGTCGTCGACCGCGAAACGCTCGGCGGCGCGGAGATGCACACATTTCGTAGCGGCGTGACCGACTATCTTGTCAACAACGACCGCCACGCGCTCGGCGTTCTCCGCCGGCTGGTGGCCGATCTGCCGGCTCGCCCCGAGCCATTCACCGTGCCAGCGACGCCACAGCCCCCGCGATATGACCCGCGCGAGATCTACGGAATCCTGAACAGCGACACGAAAACGCAGACCAACACGCGCGAGATCATCGCTCGTCTCGTCGACGACAGTCGCTTCGATGAGTTCAAGAGCAATTTCGGTGAAACGCTCCTGTGCGGCTTCGCCAACTGGGGCGGCTATCCGGTCGGCATCCTGGCCAATCAGGGCGTGCTCATGTCCGACAGCTCGATCAAAGCCGTTCACTTCATCGAGTTGTGCTGCAAGCGCAACATTCCGCTGATCTTCATGGCCGATGTCACCGGCTACATGGTGGGTCGCGACGCCGAGTGGGGCGGCATTGCCAAGCACGGCGCCAAGATGGTGCAGGCCATGTCAGCGGCCAATGTGCCGAAATACAACCTCGTCATTGGAAGCTCGTACGGAGCGGGCTACATGGGAATGTGCGGCCGCCCGTTTGAGCCGCACTTCTCATTCGGCTGGCCCAACGGGCGTGCTGCGCTCATGGGGCCGGAGCAGGCGGCGGCGACCCTTGCGATGGTCCAGCGGCGCAAGCGCGAGCGCTTGGGTCAGGAATGGTCTGCGCAAGAAGAAGAGGAATTCCGCGCGCCGATCCGCGAGCAGTTCACCAGTTTTGCAAACATGAACAACTACGCGGCCAATCTCTGGATCGACAGCATTCTCGATCCAGCCGAAACGCGCACCGCCATGAACCTGGTGCTGGATATCGCCGCCCGGGTGCCTCCCATACCCACCGCCTTTCCGGTTTTCAGGATGTAGGCGGGAAGGGCGACAAGATGCTGAAGAAGATTCTGATTGCAAACCGTGGCGACATCGCCTGCCGTGTCGCCGACACCTGCGAACGGCTGGGATTCGCCGTTGCCACTGTGCATTCCGATGCCGATCGGGACGCGCTGCATGTGCGCCGTATCGGAGACTCTGTACGGATCGGCGGCGCTCCTGCTGCCGAAAGCTATCTGAGCATCGAGGCGATCATCTCCGCGGCCAAGACCGCCGGTGCGGATGCGGTGCATCCCGGCATCGGTTTTCTGTCCGAGAACCCGGCCTTTGCCGAGGCTGTCGAAGCAGCAGGCCTGACCTTCATCGGTCCTCGTCCCGAAACGATGCGTCGCTTCTCGGACAAGGCCAGCGCCAAGCGCGAAGCGGTGCAGGCGCAGGTGCCTGTCATCCAGGGTGGCGCCGAAAGCTGGAGCGACGCGCAAGCCGTTGCCAGCCAGGTGCGGTCGATGACGCTCCCTGTGCTGCTCAAGGCGGTCGCGGGCGGAGGCGGCCGGGGCGTACGCGTCGTGCAGACACTGGATAGGCTCGATGAGGTGATCGAATCCGCCATGCGCGAAGCGCAGGCTTCATTCGGCCTGCCCAATCTGCTGGTCGAGCAGTTCATCGACAAGCCGCGGCATATCGAGGTGCAGGTGGCCGGCGACGGCCACGGCAACGTCATCCACCTGTTCGAGCGCGAATGCTCGTTGCAGCGCCGCTTTCAGAAGGTGATCGAGGAGGCGCCTGCCGAAAGTCTTTCGCCTGCGCTTCGCGAAGCCATCCTTGGCGCGGCCGTACGGCTGGCGCAGCGCGTGAAGTACCGTGGCCTGGGCACTATGGAGTTCCTGGTGGCCGGCGACGAGTTCTGGTTCCTGGAGTGCAATCCGCGACTGCAGGTCGAGCACACTGTGACGGAGGAAATCTGCGGCCTTGACCTTGTCGAACTGCAATTGCGTATCGCCGAGACCGAGCGACTGCCGATCGTCCAGGAGGATGTCCATGCGGAAGGTTATGCCGTGCAGGCCCGAATCTACGCCGAGGATCCGCGAGCGGGGTTCATACCCAGCGCGGGGCTGATCCGTTTGCTGCGTCTGCCCGATGCGGGCTACCGCGTGGATGCGGGCGTCGACACCGGCAGCGAGGTCACGCCGCACTACGATGCAATGCTGGCCAAGCTGGTTGCGCGTGGCAGCGACCGGGCAGATGGGCTCAGGCGCCTGCGGGCCGGTGTTGACCAGTGCGTGTTGCTGGGCGTGAGAAACAACCTGAGTTTCCTGTCTGCGCTCTTGTCGCACCCGCAAGTGCTGGCCAATGAGGTGGACAATCGTTTTATCGATCGCGAACTGGAGCGGTTGCAGGCGGAAGAGGAGCCGACGGATGGCGTGATCGCGGCCGCCGCGGCGCTGTGGCTGGCCAAGTTTCATGCCGGCACGGCGAAGGATCCTTGGAGTGGCTACTCCGCGTGGCGTCTGGATGACGGCATCCGCAGCGCGCCAGCGGTGCCGGCGTTCCTCATGCGCCAGGGTGAGCGGGAATGGGCGATTGCCTTGGCCGCAGCCGAGCAGGATCTGTTCAGGGTAGCTGTGAACGGCAATCTGCTGCCGGTGCGTCTGCGCTCCGGCGCCGCCGAGGTGCATCACTTCGACATCTCGGGCCGTACGGAATCCATCCATGCCGTCGTCGACGAAGACGTGGTTTTCGTCCAGTGGCGTCAAACGAGTCTACGCCTCGAGGTCGCACCCTTCCTGCCGGATGAGGCGCAAGACGAGAACAAGAGCGGCCGGCTGGTCTCTCCGCTGATGGGCATGATCATCAAGGTCAATGTCAAGGAAGGCGATCAGGTCGAGGCGCGCCAGCCCCTCATCGTCCTGGAATCGATGAAGATGGAGATCGGGATCGATGCACCGCACGACGGCGTCATCGTTTCCTTGAACTGCGCACCCGGCGATCTCGTGGAACGCCATGCGCTGCTCGCGGTGGTGAAGTGAAGACGATGCTGGATCGTTCGCTCGCACTTCATCCTTGCCGATGTGCAGCGGTCGGAACCATGCCCGCGGGGGGCGCGGCCGTGCCGAATTGCGTCCGCTATCCCGTCCGAAATAGTTGGCCCAACCAGCCTTCCAGTGCGATCTTTGGTTCCTCGAAACGACAGGAGAGGGCCCGATGAGCAGGAATCAGATGGCAGGCAGCGCACCCGCAGCCAGCGACGTCAGCACGCGTGACCGCATCCTTCTCGTGTCAGCCAGACTATTTCGATACAACGGCTTCGCGACGACATCGTTGCGCGAGATCGCGAAGGAAGCCGGAATCACGGCCGGCAGCATCTACAACCACTTCGCCTCCAAGGAGGAAATTCTCGACGAGGTCCTGCGGATCGGTGTCGGAGACGTCGCGATTGCGGTGCGTAACCGCGTGGCGGCCTTGCCGGCAACGGCAACCTGGCGCGAGCGCATCGCCGCCGCGTTGCGCGAGCACTTGTTGAACGCGCTGCATCAGGGCGACTTCACCTCGGCCAACATTCGTCTATGGGCGCAATTGCCGCCCGAAGCCAAGGAACGCCAGCGGGCGCTCCGGCGGGAATACGCCGAATATTGGCGCGACTTGTTTCGTCAGGCACAGGCTGCAGGCGAGTTGAACCCCGCACTCAACGTCAAGATCGTCGAACTGTTCGTCGTGGGGGCCATCAACTGGACGGGCGAATGGTACGACCCGAGGCGCGGAACCTTCGACGCCTTCTGCGAACAGGTTCTGACGATCATCTTCGACGGCATCGCTTCCCAAAAAAGACAATCGGCTTCGCCGGATACACAAGACAAGGGTGGAGACAGATGGAAATCAACGATCACAGGATCGCCCTGAGATGCACGGGAGTTGAACGGCGATTTCATGGCGTGGTTGCTCTTACCGGCGTCGACATGGAGATCCGCGCCGGCGAGATATTCGGTCTGGTGGGCCCGAACGGTAGTGGCAAGACGACGCTGGTAAACGCGATCACGGGCTTTTTCCCGCCCACCAAAGGCGAGATTCAGTTGCAGGGCCGGACCATCACCGGGTTGCCGCCGTACCGGGTGGCATCGATAGGGGTGGCTCGCACTTTCCAGAATCTGGCGCTCTTCAATGGCCTGACGGCGTTGGAAAATATTCTCCTGGGGCGCCACATCCACATGCGGCCGTCGGTCTGGCGTACCGCTCTGTATTGGTGGGCCTGCCAACGTGAGGAACTCGATAACCGCGCCAAGGCCGAGGAAATCATTGAATTCATGCAACTCGAAAGCGTGCGTGACGAGCTCGTCGACGATATCCCCATGGGCATCAAGAAACGGATCGAACTCGCACGCGCGCTCGCGGCCGAGCCGGTGATGCTGATCCTGGACGAGCCAATGGCCGGGATGAACCAGGAGGAGAAGGAATACATGGCGCGCTTTATCCTCGATGCGCGCGAAGAGCGCGGCATGACCGTGTTGCTGATCGAGCACCATATGGACGTGATCACGGGGATCTGCGATCGCGTCTTGGCTCTCAATTACGGAGAGATGATCGCGACGGGCATCCCGAAGGAAGTCGTTGCCGATCCGCGCGTGATCGAAGCCTACATCGGAGGGGGACGTGCGGCGCATTGAGGCCGAACCTCACTCGCTGTTGCACGTCGTTCAGGCGAACGCTCAGCAGGATCCCAAGGGGGTCGTGTACCGCGAGAAGGCTCGCGGAATCTGGCACGACATCACCTGGCTCGAGCTGTTCGCGATGGTCTCTCGCTGCGCGGCGGGTCTTCACTCGCTCGGCTTGCAGCCCGGGGACGGCGTCCTGATACTCGGCGATAACAACGTGCGCCTTTATGCCGGGATGCTCGCGACGGCGCTTCTGCGCGGCCATGCCATGCCGGCCTTTCCCGATGCGAGCCCGGACGAGCTGATGCACATCGCCAGCGAGTTGCCGCTGCGGGCCGTCCTGGTCAGTGACCAGGAGCAGGCTGACAAGGCGCTAGACCTGCGGCGCAAGGGCCAGAAGACCGGCACCATCGTCTATGACGATCCGCGTGGTCTTCGCGGCTATGCCGATCTGGACATCCAGTCATGGTCCGGTCTCCTGGAGGTCGGCGACGCTCGATTGGCGGCTGATCCAGCATTGGTGCAGGGCTGGATGGATGCGCTGCAGGAAGACGACCCGGCGGTGCTGGTGCACTCGTCCGGAACCACCGGAAAACCCAAAGGTATCGTCCTGAGCCATCGCAATATGCTGGCGGTCGGGCGCGCTTGTCTCGAAGCGGACGTCATGCCCCCGGGTTGCGAGCTCGTTGCCTATCTTCCCATGGCATGGATTGGCGATCTTCAGATCACGGTGGTCAATGCCTTCCTGGGAAAATGTGTTGTCAACGTGCCTGAGAGTCAGGACACGGTGATGCACGATCTCCGTGAGGTGGCGCCTTCCTTCTATCTGGCGACCCCGCGGAGTTGGGAAAACCTCTTGACCTCCATACAGGTGGCGATGGAGGACGCCACACCGTTGAAGAAGCGCGTGTATCGGTTCTTCGTTGACATCGCGATCAAGCAGGAGAGGCTCGCCTTGAGCGGCGTCGAGCCGAGCTTCACGGGTCGGCTGCTTCGGTGGTTGGGCGACCAGCTGGTGTTTGGCCCCATCAAGGACAAGTTCGGTCTTTCCCGCGTGACCCACGCATGGACCGGCGGGGAAGCGATCGGCGAGGACACTTTTCTTTTTTATCGCGCGATGGGGTTGCGTCTGCGTCAGCTATACGGCCAGTCCGAGCTGTCGGCCTTTGCCACGGTGCAATCTTCCCGGGATGTAAAACTTCACACCGTGGGTCGTCCGATCCGGGGCGTAGAGATTCGCATCAGCGACGACGGTGAGGTGATGGTGCGTTCTCCCGGCGTGTTCTCGGGCTACCTGCACCAACCCGATGCCACGGCCAATGCTCTCCAGGGCGGGTGGCTGCGCACAGGCGATGCTGGCCACATGGATGGCGATGAATTGGTGATCCAGGGACGCTTCGCCGAATTGGTCAGCACTGCCGCGGGCGTGCGTTACGTTCCGACCTCGATCGAGAACCGCCTGAAGTTCAGTGCCTACATCAAGGATGCCGCCGTCTTCGGAGCCGGTCGCGACCACCTTACGGCGCTGGTGTGCATCGACTTCAGTGCAGTGGGTCACTGGGCACAGGTCAACGGCGTGTCCTACACGTCATACGCTGATCTCGCGCAGAACCCGCGCGTTCAGGAGTTGGTGGCGCAGGCTGTCCAGAGCATCAATGAGACGCAGCCTGACGGCTTGAAAATCCGTCGCTTCGCCTGTCTCCACAAGGAGTTCGATCCCGATGACGGCGAGATCACGCGCACGCGCAAGCTTCGCCGCAACGTGGTGGAAAGCAAGTATTCCTCGTTGATCGAGGCGCTATACCAGGAGCGATCCCAAATCGTCATGCAAGCCAAGGTCACCTACGAAACCGGAGAAGTCGGGTTCATCGAGCGTCCGCTCCAGTTGAGAGAGGTTTGAAGATGGACTGGCAGACTCTTCTCGAATTGGCCGTCAATGGCGTGGTCATCGGGCTGCTCTATGCCATGGTGGCGATTAGTATCGTCCTGATCTTCAAGTCATCCGCGGTACCGAACCTGGCGCAGGGCGCGCTCACGATGGTGGGCGCCTATGTGGTGCTTGCGTTCACCAACTGGCTGAACCTTCCGATCTGGCTGGCGATACCGGCGGCGATGATATGCATGTTCGGCCTCGGCATGGCAATCGAGCGCAATGCGTTGCGGCGGCTCGCCGGGCAGCCAATCGTCATGATCCTGATGATGACGCTAGGCCTCGACATCTTCCTGCGTGGTGTCACGCTCGCGATTGGAGGGGGGTCAGCGTACCGAATGGATCTCGGCATCAGCGATGATCCGCTGTTCCTGGGGCCCATTCTGATGAGCCGGGTCCATCTTGTCGGAGCCTGCGTTACGCTGTTGGTTTTCATTGGCCTGGTGCTGTTCTTCCGCACACGGCGGGGCATCCGGCTGCGCGCCATCTCCAACGACTACATGGCATCCTGGTCGGTTGGCATCGGCGTGGAGCAAGGGGTGGCGCTTTCCTGGGCTCTGGCTTCGGCTATCAGCACCATCGCCGGCGTGTTCTGGGGCGCCATCCAGGGCGTGGATCAGAGCCTTACCTTGCTGCTGCTGAAGAGCCTCGCAGTGGCTGTGCTCGGCGGCCTCGACAGCCTGGCCGGCGCCGTGGTGGCGGGGATCTTGCTGGGTGTGCTCGAGAACGTGATCTCGGGTTATCTCGATCCGTTGGTGGGCGGCGGCAGTCGGGAACTGGTCGTCGCCGCGATCCTGATCCTGACGGTTCTCGTTCGCCCTTACGGCTTGTTCGGACATCGCAGGGTCGAAAGGATCTGAATGATGTTTTACAAGCTAGCGGGTGTCCGGCATTTCGACTACGCCTCCGATCGAGCGATCTATCGCGTGCCGTTCGAGCGCAATGCGGCGCTTGCATTGCTGGCGGCGGCTGTTGCCGCGCCATGGGTGCTCAGTGATCTGACGATCACGAGTTATCTGCTGCCCTGGTTGGTCTGGACCGCCGCTGCGCTGGGTCTCAACCTCGTTGTTGGTTGGGCAGGCCAGATGCATCTGGGCTATGCCGCTGTCATGGGGGTGGGGGCCTACACTGCAACGCATGCCGCCCGGGCCGGCTTGCCATGGGAACTCGGCTTTGTGCTCGGCGGCCTGGCTTCGGCGCTCGTCGGCAGCGTGTTCTCGATCGCGGCTCTGCGCGTCAAGGGACTCTACCTCGCGATCACGACACTTGCGATGCAGTTCGTGATCGATTGGAGCGTGACCCATGTTCCGGCTATCAGCGGCGGCGCACTTGCGTCGTTGCGTGCGCCCGATCTGGCGCTGGCCGGCATCAAGATCACCGGCACGGCGGGCTATTACTACGTGGCGCTGGCCTGGTGCGTGATGGTCACCCTGTTCATGCTCAATCTGCGTCGCACCGCGTTGGGGAGAGCCTTGGTAGCGGTTCGCGAGAAGGACTACGCCGCCGAGATCCTTGGCGTGCGCAGCTTCAAGTTCAAGTTTGTAGGATTTGCGGCCTCGTCGTTCATCGCCGGGGTGTCGGGGGCTGTGCTCGTCGCCGCATTTTATCACATGGTCACGCCCGAGCAGTTCTCCACCCACGTATCCATCCAGGTCCTGGCGATGGTGATCGTCGGTGGCCTCGGTAGCGTCATCGGCACCTACTTTGGCACCGCGCTGATACTGATCATGCCGGGCATCATCGCGGCCCTCTTCGACGGAGTAACAGGTGCGCTGCAGATGCAGGTGAACGTCGAGACCCTGGCCCATCTACCCAAAGCCGTTTACGGCGCGCTGATCATGGGGTGCCTGCTGTGGGAGCCGCTCGGCCTAGGGCGCCTCTACGGCAACCTGCGCAGCTATCTGATGGTCTGGCCCTTCGGCTACGTGAAGAAGTGAGGCGCTCTGTGACTTCAGCTTCGATTGACAAAAATCTGCTGAGCCTTCGCAACGTCGAGGTCGTTTATGACAGCGTGTCTTTAGCTATCAAGGGCATTTCGCTCGATGTTCCTAAAGGCGGCCTCATCGCGCTGCTAGGTGCCAATGGTGCGGGAAAGAGCAGCACCTTGCGCGCGATAAGCGGTTTGCTGCAGGCGGCCCGCGGTCGGGTCGCGCGGGGGGAAATAGTTTACAAAGGCGAAGTCATCAACGACGTGAGTCCGCAGGACCGTGTCGAATTCGGCATCGTGCAGGTGCTCGAGGGACGGCGCGTCTTTGAGCAACTATCTCCCGACGAAAATCTTGAAGCAGCTTGCCCGATGCGTTTGTCCCGCGCGGAGGTCAGGCGCAACATCGATCGCGTCTATAGCTACTTCCCACGCCTTGCGCAGCGCCGTGGGTCGGAGGCTGGCTATCTTTCGGGCGGTGAACAACAGATGCTGGCGATCGGCCGGGCGCTGATGACGCAGCCTCAACTGCTGATGCTCGATGAGCCGAGCCTGGGCCTGTCGCCCATGCTCACTTCCGAGATCTTTTCCATCGTCCGGCGCATCAATCGAGAGGAGGAATTGTCCGTACTGCTCGTGGAGCAAAACGCCTTGGCTGCGCTCGAGCTGGTCAGTCACGGTTATCTGATCGAGGGCGGGCGTATCGTCATGCACGACACAGCCGATGCACTGAAGAGCAACCCGGATATTCAGGAGTTTTATCTTGGGGGGCACGGGGTGAATTTCCACGACATCAAGCACTATCGCCGGCGCAAGCGCTGGCTGGCCTGAATCAAGAACCATAATTCGGAAACTCCCGACTCTATCTTGCTGATTAGGAGGAACTCGTGAAGCAAGTTTTGACGTCTCTTTGTTTGGCTGCCGCTTGTGCGGTGGGCACCGCCGCCTCGGCAGCAGAGCCGATCAAGTTCGGCCTGTGCTATGACTTGTCGAAGTCTTACGCCTTCGCGACGCCTTGGTTCGTCCAGGCCGCCAGGGACCTGGCCACGCTGGTGAACGACAAGGGCGGCATCGAAGGACACAAGGTGGAATTGGTGGTCCAGGATACTGCCAATGAGCCGCAGCGCGGGATCGAATGCTACGAGAAACTCAAGCGCGAGGGCGTGCTGATCTTCGATACCATGTCCACGCCGGTATCGATGGCCGTGCTGCCGCGTGCGATGCGCGATGGCAACGTGATGATGCAAAGCCTGGTCGGACGGGGCGACGCAATCGTCGGCAGTGTATTCAAGTGGATCTTCCCGGTTGGTGCGACCTACTGGAGCCAAGCCGCCAACAACATGGAGTACATCAAGCGACAGAGCAACGGCAGCCTCAAGGGCGTCAAGGTTGCTTTTGTGTTCATGGACCATCCCTTTGGCTATGAACCTCAAGCGGTGCTCAAGAAGATCGCGGAACGCGAGTCGGCGGAGATCAATTTCTTCTCCTTCCCGCTGCCCGGCGTCGACCAATCGTCGGTTTGGACGCAGGTGCGGCGTTACAATCCCGACTGGGTGATGTTCTGGGGGATCTCGAACATGCACGTCGTGGCCGCGCGCGAGATGCGACGCAATGGCATTCCCATGACCAAGTATATCGGCGCGAACTGGCTTAACGAAACCGACCTCGCCAACATGGGCGGTCTCGGCACCGGCCTAAAGCGCGGAACGGTGGTCGCCGGCGACCTCGACAATCCGCTTCGCCAGGAGATCCTCAAGGAGGTGTACGACAAGGGCAAGGGATCAGGGGACCGGGCAAAGGCTGACAACGCTTACTACATGGTCGGTTTGGCGATTTTCTCCGTCGCATTCGAGGCCGTGAAGACGGCGGCGATCAAAGGTGGCGCGCCACTTACACCTGAGAAGATCAGGAATGGCTACGAGAATATCAAGGATTTCGCGAACTACCGTCTGACGGCTCCGGTGACGGTGACGCCAATCGACCATGGCGGCGCGCGCAAGACCCGCATCGAGTCGTGGGATGGCAGCAAATGGGTCAAGGAGACCGACTGGTTCTCCGCCTATGACGACATTGTCTGGGATATCGCCAGCAAGGAAGCCGCCAATTACGCGAAGGAGAACGGCAACTAGGACTTGCCGCCCAACCCGTGTGCCCCAGCGTTGTGGTGGGGTGCCGAACGTCAATTCAGTGAGGACCGAAGATCATGAAGTTTAACGACATCCTGTACACCAAGCAGAATGGGGTTGCCCGCATCACCATCAATCGCGAGAACGTAATGAACGCCTTCAGGGCAGAGACGGTCGAGGAAATGATCGTGGCCCTGCGCGACGCCGACAACGACCCGCAGGTGGGAGTCGTGGTGCTGGCGAGCGTCGGCGACCGCGCCTTTTGCACGGGGGGCGACCAGTCCTCGCATGAGGGAAAATACAATGGCCGCGGCGTGGTGGGCCTGCCTGTCGAAGAACTGCACACGGCGATCCGCGATGCTCGCGTACCAGTCATCGCTCGCGTTCAAGGCTACGCTATCGGCGGTGGCAACGTGCTGGCTACGCTTTGCGATATCACCATCGCCTCGGAGAAAGCGATCTTCGGTCAAGTCGGACCCAAGGTCGGCTCGGTCGATCCCGGATGGGGGACAGCTTATCTGGCGCGCGTCATCGGCGAGAAGAAGGCGCGGGAGATGTGGTACTTCTGCCGCCGTTACACTGCCGCCCAGGCTGAGGCCATGGGCCTTGTGAATATTGTTGTCGCCCACGACCAACTCGATGCTACTGTCGATGCCTGGTGTGCCGAACTGATGGAACGCAGCCCGACTGCTATCGCGATCGCCAAACGCTCCTTCAACGCCGACAGCGATAACATTCGGGGCATCGGCAGCTCTGGCATGGAGACGCTGGCTCTGTTCTACCAGACCGATGAAGCCAAGGAAGGCGCGCGTGCCTTCAAGGAAAAGCGAAAGCCGGACTTTCGCGCGCACGCGCAGCGTTGATACGCAGCGCTAAATCCCGGAACCAGAGGTCTGCCCGGCTTCGTAGCGGTTGCTGGACAGGCCTAGGTCGACAATTGAGGTCCCCACGGAAGTCTCTTCGAACCTCCGGGACCAGGCAGGGAAATGGGGCGGCGGTGCTTCTGATCGTGGCGAGTTCTTGAACTCGTCGCGGCAATGGCTGACAAAACAAAATACCAAGGATATAGACGGCAGACACATGAAAACGACAAGGATTCTGGAAGATAAGGTCGTCGCCATCACGGGGGCAGGGCGCGGCATAGGCCGGGAAATCGCCTTGCTCTGTGCTCGAGAGGGCGCGTCGGTCATCGTCAATGATCCCGGCGTGGCCCAGGCCGGCGATGGCAGCGACGAAGGCCCGGCGGAAACCACCGTGAAGGATATTCTCGCCGCCGGCGGCAAGGCCCATCCCAACCTTGCCAATGTTGCCGATCTCAAGGGAGCGACCTCTATTATTGAAGATGCGGTTCAGCGTTTCGGCCGGATCGATGCCGTGGTGAACAACGCGGGAATTCTGCGCGACGCCATCTGGCACAAGATGAGCTACGCAGACTGGACCAGCGTGATCGATGTGAACCTGACCGGCGCCTTTTGCGTGTCGAAAGCGGCGACGCCCTATTTTCGGGAGCAGCAGTCGGGGAGTTTCATCCACATCACTTCGACCAGCGGGTTGATCGGCAATGTCGGCCAAGCCAATTATTCGGCCGCGAAGCTCGGATTGGTGGCGCTTTCGCAATCGATCGCGCTGGACATGGCGCGTTTTGGCGTCCGCTCCAATTGCGTCGCGCCGTTTGCCTGGAGCCGGATGACCTCGTCGATTCCGGCGGATACGCCCGAACAGAAGAAACGTGTTGAACGAATGCAATCGATGAGCGCGGACAAGATCGCGCCACTCATCGCCTACCTCGCGTCAGACCGTTCAAAAGATGTGACCAATCAGGTGTTCTGTGTACGCAGAAACGAGATCTTGCTGTTCTCCAAGCCGCGTCCCGTCCGTTCGATGGTCAAGATCGAAGGATGGACGCCCGAGGGCATCGCCGAAGAACTGATCCCAGCCTTTCGGCCCAGCTTTGCGCGAGCGGATGAGGTATCCGCGCATGTCTTCCCCTATGATCCCATTTGAAGCTCGATACCGATGCACACAGTGACCCTCGGCATGGAAGCCGACGTCTTTCAGCAGTTTATCGACCAGCTTCGACGTTACGTTCGCCAGCGTCTGATTCCGGCTGAGCGCGAGATCATCGAAACGGACCAGATTCCGTCCGAGATCGTGCAGGAGATTCGGGACTTGGGGCTGTTCGGGCTGACCATGCCTGAGGACTATGGCGGCTCTGGCATGAACATGAATCAGTATGCGCGCACGATCAACACGCTCGCCTATGCGATGCCGGCCTTCCGGTCGCTGATTTCGATCAATATAGGCATGGTCTGTTCAGCTTTGAAGAACGGCGGAACCGAGGCGCAGAAATCGGAGTGGTTGCCGCGGCTCGCGGCAGGCGAAGTCGCTTGTTTTGGGCTGACCGAGCCGGGATCGGGATCGGACTCGGCGGGCATGCAGACGACGGCGGTGAAGACCGATAGCGGTTGGGTGCTGAACGGGACCAAACGTTACATTACCAATGCGCCGTTCGCGAAAGTTGCGCTCATCATGGCGCGAACGAGCAAGGAGAATCTGGCAAAGAACGAGCATGTCTCGGCTTTCATCATGCCGATGGACACACCGGGCGTCGCCGTCGGCAAGTCGGACAAGAAGATGGGGCAGGCGGGAAGCCAGATCGCCGATATCGTCATGGAAGATGTCCATCTTCCCGATGACGCGCTGCTCGGTGGCGAAACCGGAAAGGGCTTCGTCTATGCGATGAAGAGCCTGGACAACGGGCGTATCTCGGTCGGTGCAGCCGCGACGGGCTACGCGAGACGCGCCCTTGATTCTGCGATCCGCTACGCAACCGAGCGCAAGGCGTTCGGCGAGCCGATTGCCAACTTCCAGCTCATCCAGCAGATGCTTGCGGACAGCGAGATTGAGATTTACGCTGCCGAGTGTATGATGCTTGATGTTACCACTCGCGCTGACGCTGGCGAGAACGTGTTGCGGAAGGCTGCCGCCTTCAAAGTGTTCGCGTCGGAGATGTGCGGCCGCGTCGTCGATCGCTGCGTCCAAGTCTATGGCGGTGCCGGCTACCTCGCCGAGTACGACGCGGAACGCTTCTTCCGCGATGCGCGCATCTACCGCATCTATGAGGGGACGACGCAGATCCTTCAACTTCAGATCGCGAAACACATGCTGCGCGAGTTCAGTAGCGGCGGACCGGGCTGAGGATGGCATGTACGATCTGCTCGCCGGCCTGTCTGTAGTCGAAGCTTCGTCATTCGTCGCCTCGCCCAGCGCGGGGCTGTATTGCGCACAGTTCGGCGCGGACGTGATCCGCGTCGACCAGATCGGCGGCGGGCCGGACTTCCGCCGTTGGCCGGTCACGCGCAACAACGACTCGCTCTATTGGGAAAATCTCAACCGGGCGAAGAAGTCGCTGGCGCTGGACCTCGGTCGGCCAGAGGGACGCGAACTGTTGCAGGCGCTGATCCGGGCGACCGGGCAGGTCATCACCAATTTTCCTGCCAAGGGCTTCATGGCCCACGATGTACTGGCCGAGGGCAGGGCCGACCTGATCACTGTGCGCGTGATGGGCTGGGCAGATGGCTCTCCGGCGCTGGACTACACCGTCAACAACGCCGTCGGATATCCGATGATGACGGGTGCGGGGCCAGAGCCGGTAAACCATGTGCTGCCGGCGTGGGACCTGCTGTCGGGGGCCTATGCTGCTTTCGCCCTGCTCGCGGCGCTGCGCCGACGGTCGGAAACGGGCGCCGGCAGTGAAGTGCGCATCCCTCTCTCCGACGTGGCAATCGGCACCGTGGCCAATCTCGGTGGCATCGCCGAAGTCCTGTATGACGGCGCCAACCGACAACGGCTCGGCAACGCTGTCTACGGTCTTTTCGGCCGGGACTTCATGACGGCCGACGGAGTGCGAACCATGATCGTGGTCGTTACCCACCGCCAATGGTCGAATCTGCTGGCCGCGCTTGGTCTCCAACAGGCGGTCGCGGCCGTTGAAGCCGAGCGCGACGTGTGCTTCGCCAAGGACGACGGCTTGCGCTTCGCTCACCGCGATGCCCTGTTCCCGCTGTTTGACCGGGCGATCGGCGCGCGCAGCCATGCCGAATTGGCAGCGGCGCTCGACGCAGGCGGGGTGGTCCATTCGGCCTATCGCACCATGCTGGACGCGGCCAAGGACCCCGAGTTGGTCACGAACAACCCGATATTCGGCGCGGCGGAGAACCCGAGCGGCTTCGTCTACCCTGCGGCAGGGACATTTGCGACGATACCGCAACTGGATCGGCTTCCACCTCGCCCGGCTCCCCGCAACGGCCAGCATTCGGAACAGATTCTCACTGAGCGCCTCGCGCTTCCCTCGGGCGAAATCGCCCGCCTGATCGATGCCGGCATTGTCGGCACTAATTAACGGAGACCATCCATGACTTTGCGTCGCGCTGCCATCGTGGCCCCCATCCGCACCGCCGTCGGCAAGTTTGGCGGCAGCCTGGCCTCGCTCAATGCCGGCGAACTCGGCGCCGTCATCCTCAAGGCGCTGATCGAGCGCACCAAGATCGATCCCGCCCGCGTCGATGACGTGGTGTTCTCGCAGGGATATGGCAACGGCGAGGCGCCGGCGATTGGGCATTGGTCGTGGCTCGCAGCCGGCCTCCCGCTCGACGTGCCCGGCTATCAGCTCGACCGTCGTTGCGGATCGGGCCTTCAGGCCGTCGTCAACGCCGCGATGATGGTGCAGACAGGCATGTCTGACGTAGTCGTGGCCGGAGGCGTGGAATCGATGTCCAACGTCGAGTATTACACCACGGAGGCACGACGCGGCTCGCGTGGCGGCGGCATGATGCTGCATGACCGCCTGACCCGCGGCCGCCTGATGTCGCAGCCGGTCGAGCGCTTCGGCGTGATCTCAGGCATGATCGAAACCGCCGAAAACCTCGCGCGCGACTACCAGATCGGCCGCGAAGCCTGCGATGCCTATGCGGTGCGGTCGCACCAGCGCGCGGCCGCTGCGTGGAAGACCGGCCTGTTCGATGATGAACTGGTCGCTGTCCCCGTTCCGCAGCGCAAGGGGCCACCTGCGATGTTCGCTCATGACGAGGGGTACCGCGCCGATGCCAGCATGGAAACGCTCGGTGCACTGAAGCCGATCGAGGCCAAGACGATTCCGGGTGCGGTGGTCACGGCCGGCAACGCCAGCCAGCAGAACGATGCCGCTGCGGCCTGTCTGGTCGTCGCCGAGGAGAAGCTCGAAGAACTCGGGCTCGAACCGATCGCCTGGTTCCATGGCTGGTCGGCCGCAGGTTGCGACCCGAGCCGCATGGGTATTGGCCCGGTGCCCGCGGTGGAGCGCCTGTTCGCGCGCACGGGTTTGTCCTGGAAGGACATCGATCTCGTCGAGCTCAACGAAGCCTTCGCGCCCCAGGTGCTGGCATGTCTCAAGGGTTGGGGTTGGAGCGAGAACGACAGCCGCCACGACATCCTGAACGTGAACGGCTCGGGTATCTCGCTCGGCCATCCGATCGGCGCTACGGGCGGCCGCATCCTCGCCAACCTGACGCGCGAACTGGTGCGGCGCGACGGTCGCTACGGACTGGAAACGATGTGCATCGGCGGAGGGCAGGGTATCGCCGCAGTCTTTGAGCGGGCCGCTTGAGGATGACGAACCTGAAGCACGCGCTGGACGCTGCGCGCTGCTATCAGGCCGCGGCGCAGGCGGCGCTTGCCAGGCGGCTCGCGGCCCGGCACTTCGACGCCGAGCAGCGCGCAGCCCATGGATTCGCCTGGATCGCCACCAGCGTGGCCGCGCTCGAGGCGCTGGTTGAATGGGCGGAGGCCGGCAATGGCTCCAATCCGCTCGACGCGATGGTCGTTCGGCTCGGCTTTGCCGAAACGATCGGCCAGCTCACCGGTGGGCTGCCGATGGGGCAGAACGAACTGCTGCGTCCCGCCGATCTTGGAATCGGCAAAGCCGGACGTGCTTTGGCGGACGCGTGCGCCGCGCTGCTCGAAGAAGACCTCTCGGACACACGCAGGGAACTGGTGGCCGCGCTGGGGGACGGTCGTTGGCCCAGCGAGACGCTGCACGATGCAGATCTCGATTCCATTCGCGAGCAGTATCGTCGCTTCACCGACTCGCGGATCATCCCTGACGCGCACAAATGGCACTTGGCGAACGATCTCATTCCCGACGAAATCGTCCAGGCGATGGCTGGCCTCGGGACGTTCGGGGTCTGCATTCCCGAGCAGTTCGGCGGGCTCGGCCTCAACAAGCTGGTCATGTGTCTGGTAACGGAGGAATTGTCGCGGGGCTGGATCGGTGCTGGCTCGCTGGGCACGCGTTCGGAGATCGCCGGCGAATTGATCGTGTTCGGCGGGACGGACGAGCAGAAGGCGCATTGGTTGCCCAGGATCGCGAGCGGCGAGGTGCTGCCCACCGCCGTGTTCACCGAACCGGACACCGGGTCCGACCTGGGCTCGCTGCAAACCCGAGCCAGGCGGAACTCCAACGGCCAATGGGTGATCGACGGCGCCAAGAACTGGATCACCCATGCAAGCCGCTCCGATCTGATGACGCTGCTGGCGCGGACCTTGCCTGACGCCAAGGGCTATGCGGGTCTTTCCATGCTGCTCGTGCCCAAGCCGCGAGGCACCGCGAGCGAGCCGTTCCCCGCGGAGGGGATGAGCGGGAGCGAGATCGAGGTGCTTGGCTATCGCGGCATGCGCGAATACGCGCTCCAGTTCGATGGCATGCGCGCGCCGGCCGATGCGCTGCTCGGCGGCGAAGAAGGCCAGGGCTTCAAGCAACTGATGCGCACCTTCGAAGGCGCCCGAATCCAGACCGCCGCGCGCGCCGTTGGCGTTGCCCGCCGCGCGCTCGAGCTGGGCCTCGACTACGCTCTCAATCGCAGACAGTTCGGCAAGGCAATCGTGCAGTTCCCCCGCGTCTCGGACAAGCTGGCCGCAAGCCTGGTCGACTTCGTCACCGCACGTGAACTGAGCTATGCCGCGGCGCGCGCCAAGGACTCGGGCAAGCGTTGCGATATCGAGGCCGGCATGGCCAAGCTGCTGGGGGCTCGCGCGGCATGGTCAAATGCCGATGCCAGCTTGCAGATTCACGGCGGGAACGGATACGCGCTCGAATACGAGATCAGCCGCGTCCTGTGCGATGCGCGCATTCTCAACATCTTTGAGGGCGCAGCAGAAATCCAGGCACAGGTCATCGCACGGGGGCTCCTCGGCGGCCGCAACTGAAGCGGCCGGCGATGACAAGGCACCACCGCGCCAGCGTTGTTAGCGCTCAAAGCGCGGTATGTCTTACAAGTTATTGATCTGGATATGAAATTGCACTCTCGCCGGCGCGCCAGCAAGCTTCAGCCCGAAAGCTTTTTGGCTTGGGCTCTTGCGTCATGTCATGAGCCTATCTGCGTAGCCGATAGATGTATGTTGCCTGCGCGGCACATACGCGGCGTAAATGTTTTTCCCGCATACGATACCGCCTGTTCGTGTTCGGAGCCCCTGCATGAAGTTCCTTGGCTACGCATATCGTTTCGTTTCGAACTTCGTTTTCCTGGCGCTCGTCTATTACAGCCTCAACCTGATCGAGAAATATCCACAGCGCGCAATGTTGGCGGTGCTGATCCTGATCTATGCGGCCATGCATTCGGTCTCAGCGCTGCGCTCCTTCCACTTCTTCCAGCGCATCGAACGGCTGGAGGGCGAGACGAAGCGGCTGGCAACCAGCGTGGCCGAAGGCCCCAGCGCCTCCGCGGCGCGCAAGCAGATCGTCGGCGATGTCGCCCAGCTTCGCCACGCCGGCGAGATGAAAGCCTATATCGACCTGTTGTTCCTGGCGCTCGTGATCCTGCTCTGCATCGCCAAGATCGTGACCAACTAAGCGCGATCCCGAAGCGGGCCGTTACGGCTGATCAGAGGCTGGCCTGCTGGTTGTGGCGGATGACGCGGCGGACGTTCTTCTTGTCCGGGCCTGCGCGTTTGGGAGAACTGCGTCCAGCCTGAGTGGCCGGCTGCCCCGGTTTTGCCGGTGCTGCCGCTACATGCCGTCCTCGCCCGCCGACCGCCGTCGGCAGCCGCTTGCCCGGGCGCGCCACCGTCGGTGCGGTTTTCTCTTCGCTCGCATATGCCGGACGCGCTGCATTTACGGCCAGCATCGCGACGCCCACGCCTTCCTCAACTTCGAACACTGATGCCGCCGGCACGGGCAGGGCGCTGGTCGCATCCGTTGCGGCAAGCTGCACCTGCCGCGGCCACGGCGCAGATCGCGGCAAGGGAACTCCATGTCCGCGCGCTTTCGTCCGCTCCAGCAATGCAATGTCGTTCCAATAGGAATCCGTCAGCAGCGGCGCGGGGAGCAACTCGTGCCGCACGAAGGCGAAGCTCGGGACCTTCGGCCAGCGCGAGGTCGCGACCAGTTCCGAGGTCGGATACAGCCGCCATTGCTGCGCGTCGGTCGGGGTGGCCGGATTTTCCGGCGTTGCCGATACTACATGGACAATGCGGTAGCCGCCGGCTTTCAGGTCATGGAGGATTTTCGGCAGCGCCGCCACGGTACGCGGCTGGATGTCGTGGAGCAGCAGGATGCCCTTGCCCTTGGCGGCGAGGCGCTGCATGGCGAGATCGTGGACCCGCTGCGACGAAACGTGCCGCCAGTCGTCGGCGGGAAAATCGGCGCTCCAGATCTGCAGGCCTTTCGAACGTGTGTATTCCTCGATCCCGTCATTGCGTGCGAGGCCGGGAATGCGGAAGAAAGGCGATATTGCTGCAGCCTTGTCGCCGAGCGCGGCTGTCACGGACGCAATGCCCTCATCGATCTCCGCCCTGGCGCGATCGAGCGGCAGGCGGTGCATCCCCATCGGATGGTTCTGGGTGTGGGTTGCGATTGTGTGCCCGCCGGCGAGCACCTTGCGTACGCCTTCCGGATTGGCCCGCGCCTGACTCCCGACCATGAAGAACGTCGCCTTCACGCATTGCGCGGCCAGGATATCGAGGATCTGGTAGCTGTATTTCGGCAGCGGGCCGTCATCGAAGGTCAGCACCACCTCGCCGTCGTTGAGCGGCAGCGTTTCGCGATACTGCATGGTGCCGATCAGCGGGTGCTCCTTGGCGTCGACGACGAGGGTGCGCGAAGTCCCGAGCGCATCGGCGCGCGGACAATCCGCCGCCGACACAGGAAGCGCGGCAAGGCCGCCCGCCAACCCCAACATGACTGCGGCAAACTGTGCTGCGTTCACCTTCGCATTACGAACCATTGGACCCGGCCTGCATTCCAATCCAGTCAAAGGCATTTACAAGGCGGCGTCACAATGCCGCATAAATTGTTTGAGTTATTAACGTTTTTCGTTTGCCGCGTTCAATCGCCGTCCTGGCCGATTCCTTGCTATCACATGCACCACGCGGCAGCGATTGTCACTCAGATAACGCTGGAAAGGGGCAGCACAGCGGCCGTTTGCGGCTCCGGATCGTTCAGCAGGATGATGCGCTTTCTCGCGGCCTCGAGGCGATAGGTCAGCAACTGAGCCAGGCTTCGTTTTTGGATTTTGATCCGCGGCATCTTCGGGGTCATCTGCTCGAATTGTAGCGCGGCCGGGTGTGATGGCCGATGCCGTGCAGCGGCGATTTGGCGTACAGGGTCCGGATGTCACCGCAACCTTGCCGATCACGAAAGGTCAGCAGAGCCCATGCCCACACGGGCGGCAGTCTGGCCGCATCGATGGTCATGGCCAAACTAGCGCTCGGCACGGTCGAGATTTCTCATTGCGCTCGGCGCTGCCCATTGGCTAATTCCTGCCGCGATAACTCGGGCGAGTTCAGCATTCCTCTCAAACCGGCGAGGGCGCGGCATGGCCGACCATTCCGACGTTGCGCGTCCCGATGAGGCGCCGCTGCTCGACGGCCACCCGATGCGGGACGATGAGGGACGGATCAGGCCCGAATTTTTGGAGGAGATCACTTGCGCCATCCGCGGCTCCGACGCCGCATTCCTGCGCGGCATCGTCGCTGAGCTGCACGAGGCCGATCTCGGCGATTTGGTCGCAGCGCTGGAGCCCGAGGACCGCGTCAAACTGGTCGAGCTGACCGGCTCGGATTTCGACTTCTCGGCGCTGAACGAGCTGGACGACACCGTCCGCGAGGAAATCCTCGAAGAGCTCGAGCCCGAAGAGGTCGCCGAGGGCGTCCGGGAACTGGAATCAGACGACGCCGTCGAGCTGCTGGAGTCGCTGGACAAGGAGGATCGCGAGGAGGTCCTCGAAAGGCTGCCGCCATCCGAACGCGACGTCATCGAGCGCTCCCTCGAATACCCCGAAAATTCCGCCGGCCGGCGGATGCAGACCGAGTTCATCGCAATGCCGCCGGATTGGACCGTAGGGCAGGCGATCGACTACATGCGTGAGACGTCCGATCTGCCGGACAGGTTCTATGAAATCTATGCCATCGATGCCGACAAGCGCTGGCAGGGCGCCGTTCCGCTCGACCTGCTGCTGCGCTCGCGCCGGATGGTGCCGCTCAAGGAATTGGTGGACGAAGATCGCCGCCGCGTCTCCGTGCTCGATGACCAGGAGGAAGTCGCGCGGATGTTCGGCAAGTACAACCTGGTGGCTGCACCGGTCGTCGATGCCGAAAACCGCCTGGTCGGCGTCATTACCGTCGACGACGTCGTCGACGTGATCGAGGATGAGGCCGACGAGGACCTGAAGGCGCTCGGCGGTGTCACCAGCGACGAGCAATTGTCGGATAGCGTCTGGACCATCGCGCGGGCACGGTTCAACTGGCTGCTGGTCAACCTCGCCACCGCTTTCCTTGCTTCCTCCGTGCTCGGCCTGTTCGAGGGGCAGTTGGAGAAGATGGTAGCTCTGGCCGTGCTGGCGCCGATCGTGGCGAGCCAGGGCGGCAATGCCGCTACGCAAACGATGACGGTGGCGGTCCGAGCGCTCGCGACCCGCGAGCTCGGCGCCTACAATGCCTGGCGCGTGGTGATCCGCGAGTCGATGGTCGGCCTCGTCAACGGGCTTGCCTTTGCCGTTATCACAGGCGTTGCCGCCGTCGCCTGGTTCAAGATCCCCGGACTCGGGTTCGTGATCGGGCTGGCCATCATCTGCAATCTCGTCGCCGGTGCGCTCGGCGGTATCTTGATCCCGCTGATGCTGGAGCGGATGAGGGCGGACCCGGCCGTGGCTTCCGGGACGTTCGTCACGACCGTCACCGACGTGGTCGGCTTCTTCGCTTTCCTCGGCATCGCCACGCTGTGGTTTGGACTGAAATAGCCGTTTCGTCACAAGGGGACGGATCGTTAATCGCGCCTTAACGGGCTTCGCCGATGCTCGGCCGGTTCGATTGCGCAAGCGCGCGAGGATCAGTCATGAAGCGGTTTCGGCTGAAGGCGGACGGGCGAATCGTCGAGCTGCGCGACGGCAAGGAATTCCCGCTCGCGCCGGAGATGGAACACTCCGCGGCGCAGCCCGGCGTGCGCGATTTGCGCCGCCGTGCGCGACTGACCCAGATCGAATTCGCAGCCCGCCTCGGCGTGCCCGTCGAGACCATCCGCAACTGGGAGCAGGGCAAGCGGGCCCCCCGGGGGCCTGCGCGTGCGCTGCTCGCAGTAATCGCGTATTCGCCGGAAACAGTCTTCGCGGCGCTCGCGACGGAGCCCCAGCCGGCCTAGCAAGCGTACCGGGCGCACGACATAATGCGGCTCGAACCTCACGAGCCCCTTCATGCAATCCATCGAAGCAAAAGGCGCAAGGATCCCGGCGATCGGGCTCGGCACCTGGGAGTTGCGCGGCCGGACCTGCGCGCGGCTGGTCGAGCAGGCGTTGCGCCTCGGGTACCGTCATATCGACACCGCGCAGGCCTATGACAACGAGCGCGAAGTCGGCGCGGCGCTGCGCGCTTCCGGCATTGCGCGGGGTGAGGTGTTCGTCACCACAAAGGTCTGGACCAGCCACTTTGCGCCGCATCATCTCGAGCGCTCCGTCAAGGAGAGCCTGAACAAGCTGCGCCTCACCGAGGTCGATCTGCTGCTGCTGCACTGGCCGAATCCGCGCGTGCCGTTGTCGGAGACGCTGGATGCGCTCGCCCATGTGCGCAAGCTCGGCATGAGCAGGCATATCGGCGTATCGAATTTCACGGTGGCGCTGATGGAGGAGGCGATCCACAAGTGCCCGGCGCCGCTGGTGTGCAATCAGGTCGAGTTTCATCCCTATCTGGACCAGACCAAAGTGCGCGAGGCCTGCGTCCGGCACGATATGGCGCTTGTTGCCTATAGTCCCATTGCCAAGGGGCGCGTGCGCAAGGACGAATTGCTGGCAGGTATCGGACGCGCCCACGGCAAGACCGCCGCCCAGGTCTGCCTGCGATGGCTGGTGCAGCAGAAGGTCTCGGCGATCCCGCGGACCTCGCGGCTTGAACGATTGTCGGAGAATTTGGAAATCTTCGATTTCGAACTCTCGGAGCCCGAGATGGCCGCGATTTCGGCGATGGGCAGCCGTGACGGCCGGCTGACCGATTTCGGCTTCTCGCCGAAATGGGATTGAGACCGCTTCTTCGCCGTCTATGCTGGGATAGGGGCGCGGAAGGCTGCAAGGGCAAGTGGAACAGGATCAGGCCATACGCACGGGTGCGGCGGCATCGGTGATTGCGCATCTGTCGCTTCTCGCGTTGCTGGTGCTCCTGTCCGACATCCATCCGCTCGACTCCGCCATGGAGCCGATCGCAGTCAATATCGTCACGTCCGGCGAAATCGAACCGGAAAGGCTTGAGCCCGCCGAACCGCAACCCGTCTGGCCAGAGAAGTCGGCTCCTGCGGAGCCCGTATTGCCCGCATCGCCGGCGGCAGCACCAACCACACCGCAGGTCGAGGGCACGCCGCAGCAACCTGCCAAGCCTGGGCCGCCGCCGGACCGATCCGCCGCGGCGACACCGCCCAAAGCAGAACTCGGGTCGGCATCGGCCGGCTACCGGCGGCCGGAGCCGGACCTCTCCGTAAAGTACAATGTTCTGCTAGGGCTTCCCCCTGCACTGCCGCCGCTTGCGGCTCCGGGCAAGTCGGATGAAGGCTTTGACGAAACCGCCGTTACGGCCGACATTTCGTCAAGCGCCCTCATAGCGTTCAGACGGCATCTGAAGGACTGCTCGAAATTGCCGTCGTCGGTGCAACCTTCCGACCACGTCATGGTCAAGCTACGGATCTTCCTGACGCAGGATGGCAGGCTCGCCGCCGAGCCTGCGATCGGCGGCGGCAGCGCCAACGTAAAGGCAATCGAGCTGCTGCAGAGCGCCATCGCCGGGCTGAAGCAGTGCCAGCCCTACACGATGCTACCAGTGGATCGCTATGGGGAGTGGAAGGTGCTCGATCTTGATTTCACGCCGAAGGATTTTTCGGGGTAGGGCATCATCCGCAAGGTGCGAATTGTTGCTCCACAGATTGCACGGCTTGGACGCGGCTTGCGGCCTGTGGCAAGATGACGGGCCTCAAAGAGGATTTCCCCACATGGCTGGACTGAAGCTCGTCATCGGCAACAAGAATTATTCGTCATGGTCGATGCGGCCCTGGCTGGCGCTGCGCGCCAACGACATCCCGTTCGAGGAGACCTTCGTTCCGCTCTATACCGGCGCTGCCGACAAACAGCGCATCCTCGATGTCTCGCCGGCAGGCAAGGTGCCGATTCTGGTCGATGGCGACATCACTGTCTGGGATTCGCTCGCCATCATCGAATACCTCGCGGAGAGATTTCCGGAGAAGAAGCTGTGGCCCGACGACCGGGCCTCCCGCGCCCGGGCCCGATCGATTTCGGCCGAGATGCATTCCGGCTTTGCGGCCCTGCGCGACGAATGCGGGATGAACCTGCACCGGCCGGTCGGCGCCGTTGCACTGTCGGAGGAGGCGTGCGGTAACATAGCCCGGATTCAGGAAATATGGACCGAATGCCTGACGCGCCATGGGGGACCGTTCCTGTTCGGCGGCTTCGGCGGGGCGGATGCAATGTACGCCCCCGTGGTGCACCGCTTTCGCACCTATGCCATCGAAGTGACACCGGTCGTGCGGCGTTACATGGAGGCAATGCAGGCGCTGCCGGCGTTCCAGGAATGGACCCGCGACGGCCTCGCCGAGACGACCATCATCGACAAATTCGAGACCGCCTAACCCCGCAACCATCCGAACTGGCAATCTTTAATTGAATACCGCTGATCTGTTCCATTGCAGGTCGCGGACAAGGGCTGAACCGAAAGCCCGAGCTTAGCGGAGGTCGGCGCAGAAGCTTCAAGAATGCCGTCGGTGTGCCGGGTAGGGCTCTGAAAAACCTGCGAAATCCGCGCATTTGCCATGTCGTGATGTTGCTGGCCAATTGCGAACCGCCTGTGCTAGCTTGCCACAGGGTTCTCAACCGGCCGCTCGTTGCGGGGACCGTGGGCGTCAGGCCGGAAATCTGCGTATGGAGAGGGCGTTGAAGCACAAGTACCCTGTTGGAGCGACCGTCTATTTCACTGCAAGCAATGTGTCGCGTCCGGCCGCCACCGGCACTTATGAGGTGATCCGACTGCTGCCGACCGAAGGGGATGATTGCCAGTACCGGATCAAGAGTTCGAGCGAAGCGTTCGAGCGGGTGGCCAAGGAAAGCCAGCTCGCGCTTACCTGAAGTGATTGCGTTGGAGGCTCGCTTCGGGTTCCATTTGGCTGCCGTCAATTGGCCGGGTTTGCAGTCGCATTCTGCGCAGGTCGATCGCGCGGGTTCGCTCGTCGCGCAAATGAGTTTGATGCGTTTGAGGGATGTCGCGCATGGACTGGGCATGGGCCTCATCGCTGGATAGTCTTTGGCATTCGCCCTCGTTTCCGATGTGGGTGACGCTGGGTGCGGCCGGAGTCCTCGCGATCCTGCTCCTCGTCACGCTGATGCGAGCAGAGAGAACTGCGGCTAATGGCGCGCTCACGGTGATTACGCTGTTCGCCGTCGCAGTCGCCGTGGCGGCGACCGTTCGCAGCTTTGGCTTGCCCGCGCCGTCGAGCCCGTCGAACTCCCCCCTGCCTGCGGTGGCCGCTTTGCCGGCGCTATCCTGTGTCGACGATCTCGCCGGCGAGACGGTGCTGACGGCCTGTGAGAAGGCGCTGTTCGGCTCGCCGGAGTCCACGGCAGCGGCAATCGCCTACGCTGCCTCGCAAATTACGCGCTTGACGTCATTTGGCGACGTCGCAACCGCCAACAGTAATCTTACTCCCGAGGTGGAGTCACTGCGCCGATCCATCGAGCGCGACCGCTACGGGCTGATGGCCTATGTGCTCGCCGCCCGCGACCACTGCACGCCGCAGGCCTGTCCGGCCTTTCGTTCGCTCGCCGACAGCCGCCAGATCATGACCA
>JAEZEU010000619.1 GCA_023432885.1 Pseudomonadota bacterium
GAGCTCGCGCGCTTCCGCCGCTGGTTCACCGCGTTCGAGGCGGGACGCGCCAATCACCCCGAGGAGTTCGACTCCACGGCGACCAAGCTCGGCCGCTTCGCGGGCCGTGCGTTCGCCGAATTGAAGAAGCGCGCGAAAGACCGTTCATAGGCTGCTGAAACATTGAGGGCTTCGCTTCGCTCGACCCAGCCGTTTCAAACAGCACTACTTGCATTGAAGATCGTTCTTGAGCCGGTTCAGATCAACGCTCGCATTGGACGAAGGACGCCGCGTCAACGCCTCCGCGGCGGCTGTGCAGGCGCCGTCGCGATCTCCGGTCTGAAGACGGGCCCAGGCAAGGTTGGTCCAGGCGTCACCAAAATCCGGCGTATCCTTGACCGCCTGTTCCAGCACCGGCAGCGCCTGTGCCGGCCTCTTCGCGATGAGGAGCAATCGGCCAAAATCCGCATTCAGCACTTTCAGAGGATTGGGCTGCTTTTGCGCGATCCGGAACAACTCCTCCGCGAAGTCCACATCGTTGAAGCGGATCTGGGTGACCGCTGCAAATCCGTGATAGACGACGCTCTGTTCGGGAGCCAGCAGGAACGCCTGATTAAATCGCTGCGCGGCCTCGTTGGGCCTTCCTGCGCCAAGTGCGCGCCAGCCGCGTTTAATGATTTCGTCAAGCGCTTTCTCCCGCGTACCGGTGGCCTCCAGCACCGCTTTCAGAAACTTGTCGTCAGCCTCTCGTTGCGCCTCGGTCTTGGCCGTGAACCCAAAGAACGGCTGCTCATTGACCGGCACCGGGTATGTACGCTTCGTCACCTGCACGCCGGGCGCGACCTCGACAGTCTCCGCCGCCGCCGAAGGCATCGATGCCATCGCAACCAAGAACACAAGAGCCTGAGCCGCCAACAAGGAGCGAGAGAGCCAGCACCTATTCATTCAGCTTCCGCCTCTTTCACTGCGCAGCTTGGCCCAATAGTCCAGCCGCTTCCTGATCTCGCGCTCGAAGCCGCGATCCGGCGGATCGTAGAAGGTTTGACGGCCGAGCGTTTCGGGGAAATAATCCTGCCCCGAGAAGGCGTCGGGCGCATCGTGGTCGTATTCATATCCGGCGCCGTAGCCCTCAGACTTCATGAGCTTGGTCGGCGAGTTGAGGATGTGCTTTGGCGGCAGCAGCGAGCCCGCCTGCCTCGCCGTGCGCATCGCCGCGCCGAAAGCTGCGTACATCGCATTCGATTTCGGCGCGGTCGCGCAATAGACCACGGCCTGCGCGATCGCGAGTTCGCCCTCGGGATGGCCGAGGAAGTCGAAGGCGTCTTTGGCCGCGTTGGCGATGACCAGCGCCTGGGGATCGGCCAGGCCGATATCTTCCACGGCCATGCGCACCACGCGCCGCGCCAGGAACAACGGGTCCTCGCCGGCGTCGAGCATTCGCGCGAGATAGTACAGTGCGGCGTCGGGATCAGAGCCGCGCACCGATTTGTGCAGGGCCGATATAAGGTTGTAGTGACCGTCGGCGGACTTGTCGTAGATTGGCGCGCGGCGCTGCAGGATGTCCTGCAGCTGCGCCGCGTTGAAGATTTCATCCTTGCGGGCGGAGCGCCAGACTTCCTCGGCAAGCGTCAGCGCGGCGCGTCCGTCGCCATCGGCCATGCGGGCGAGTGCGGCGCGCGCCTCGGCATCGAGCGGCAGCTTTTTTCCTTCGATCGCCTCCGCATGCACAAACAGCTTCTCGATCGCCTCCGCGTCGAGCGAGTGAAACACCAGCACCCGGGCTCGCGACAAGAGCGCCGCGTTCAGCTCAAAGGACGGATTTTCCGTTGTGGCGCCGACCAGCACCACCGTGCCGTCTTCCATGACAGGCAGGAATGAATCCTGCTGCGCGCGGTTGAAGCGGTGCACCTCGTCGACGAACAGCAGCGTGCCCTTGCCGGTCTGGCGCCGGGCGCGCGCGGCATCGAACACCTTCTTCAGATCAGCGACGCCCGAAAACACCGCGGAAATCTGCTCGAAATGCAGCTCGGTGGCGTCGGCCAGCAACCGCGCCACGGTGGTCTTGCCGGTGCCGGGCGGGCCCCAGAACACCAGCGAGCCGAGCGTGCGCGTCTCCAGCATTCGCGTCAGCGCGCCGTCGGGGCCGAGGATGTGATCCTGGCCGACGACGTCGGACAATTTCTTCGGGCGCAGGCGGTCGGGCAGCGGATGCGGCGCATCCTGCTCCATCCCTGCCGCGGCAAAGAGATTTTCGGATTGCTGAGGTCGTTTCGGGCTCATCCGCCGAGCGTGACGTTGATCTGCTGGCCGTTGCGCACGACGACGATGCGCCACAGCCGCGAGGAAGCCTTCGCGGCCTTGTCGAGATCGCCGGTCTTGGCGATCTTCTGGTTGTTGACGGCGAGAATGATGTCTCCTTTCTGGAAGCCGACGCTCGCGGCGGGGGCACCATCCTGGAGGTCGACGACCACGACGCCTTCGGCATTGCTGTCGAGGCGCAGCTCTTCGGCCACCGCCGGGGAGATGTTGGCGACGCGCGCGCCCTGGAACGGCGAACGCGCGGCGATGGTGATCTCGTCGCGATTGGTATCGGGCGCGACCTCGAGCGGAATGGCGATCCTGACGGTCTTGCCGCCGCGCTGTACGTCGATCTGCGAGCTGCCGCCGAGCGGACGGGTGGCGAAGCGATAGTCGAAGGCGTTGGGGTCCTCGATGGTCTGACCATCGATGGCGACGATGAGGTCCGAGACTTTCAGTCCTGCCCTCGCCGCGGGGCCAGAGGCCGCGACATTGGCAACCAGCGCTCCGGTCGGCGTTCGCAGGCCCAGCGTCTCCGCAATCTCCGGCGTCACTGCCTGCAGACGTGCGCCGAGCCACGGCCGCTTGACCGCCTTGCCGCCGCTCTTGGCGGAGGCCACCACCACGCGCACCATGTTGGCAGGGATGGCGAAGCCGATGCCCTGCGAGCCGCCCGAGCGCGAGAAGATCGCGGTGTTGATGCCGGCCAGGCGTCCCGTCATGTCGACCAGCGCGCCGCCGGAATTGCCGGGATTGATCGCGGCGTCGGTCTGGATGAAGAACTGGTAGTCGGTGATGCCCACCTGTGTGCGCGCCAACGCCGAGATGATGCCGTGGGTCACGGTCTGCCCGACGCCGAAGGGATTGCCGATCGCGAGCACGATGTCGCCGACCAGAAGCTCGTCGGAATTGGCAAATTCGAGCGTCGGGAATCGTTCCCGGCCATCCTTGACGCGCAGCACGGCGAGATCGGTGCGGCTGTCCTTCAGCACGATCTCGGCCTCGAACTCGCGCTTGTCGGCGAGCGATATCTTGACCTGGTCAGCGCCCTCGATGACGTGGTTGTTGGTGACGACGAGGCCGGAAGGATCGACCATCACGCCGGAGCCGAGCGAGCGTTGCATCTGCTCGGGCTGCTGGTTGCCGGGAATGCCGAAGAAGCGGCGAAAGATCGGGTCATCCAGCAGGGGATTACGGCTCTGAATGGTCTTCGCGGCGTAAACGTTGACAACCGCCGGCTGCACGCGCTGCACGATCGGAGCGTAGGACAGGCGCACCTCCGCGGCCGATGATGGCACGCGGCGCTCCTGCGCCAAGGCCGGAGTGGAGAGCGCGGCTGCTAGCAGGGTGGCGGCAACAAAACGGTTCAGCATCGTCAAACACCTTGTGAATCATGCATCAGATATAGTCGCAGGCTGCAGGCCGGAGAAGTCAAACAGGACCGGTCACGCCGCGCGGTCGGGCAGTTGCACGCCTGCGGGATCGGGCCCGCAGGACAGCCGTTCCCGATGGCTCTCGCCCCAGGCCTTCAGAATATCGATCACCGGCCGCAGGCTCTCGCCGAGCTCGGACAGTCGATATTCGACCCGCGGCGGCACCTCGGCATAGACCGTCCGCACGATCAGGCGGTCGTCCTCCAGCGCGCGCAGCTGCTTGGTCAGCATGCGCTGGGTGATGCCCGGCATCCGCCGGCGAAGTTCCCCAAAGCGCTGGGTGCCGCTTTGCAGGTGATAGAGGATGACGCCCTTCCACTTGCCGTCGATCAGGTCCAGCGTGGCCTCTACCGCGCAGCCCGGCCGGTGCGCGAAATTCCGCCGTTTCATGCGTGATTTCCCAATAGTATCCAAACAGGGACTAATTCCCAAGATTTACAGTACTTGCCAAGTTGACGCTAGGCCGACAGTGATAGCGGCACCCGAGCAGGAGACACGCATGAAAGCCGTCGGATATCAGAAATCGCTGCCCATCGAGGACGCGAATTCGCTGATCGATTTCGAAGCCGCCAAGCCGGAACCGAGGGGGCGCGACATCCGCGTCGCGGTGAAGGCGATTTCCGCCAACCCCGTCGATTACAAGGTCCGCAAGCGCGCCGCCCCGCCCGCGGGCGAATACAAGATTCTTGGATTCGACGCCGCCGGTGTTATCGATGCGGTCGGGCCGGACGTGTCGCTGTTCAAGCCAGGGGATGAGGTGTTTTACGCCGGCTCGATCCTGCGCCAGGGCACCAATTCGGAGTTTCATCTGGTGGACGAGCGCATCGTCGGCAACAAGCCGAAGAGCCTTTCATTCGCGCAGGCCGCAGCACTTCCCCTCACCTCCATCACCGCGTGGGAGTTGTTGTTCGACCGGCTCGGCGCCGTGCCGGGCAAGAGCCTCGACCCACGCACGCTGCTCATTACCGGCGGTGCCGGCGGCGTCGGCTCGATCCTGATCCAGCTCGCGCGGCGGCTGACGGGACTGACGGTTGTCGCTACGGCGACGCGGCCGGAGTCGCAAAAATGGTGCCGCGACCTGGGCGCGCATGCCGTGATCGATCACGGCAAACCGATGAAGGAGCAGATCGAGGCGCTCAAGCTGCCGCCCGTCGCACTGGTGGCGAGCCTCACCTTCAGCGATCAGCACTACAAGGCGATCGCCGAACTCATGGCGCCACAGGGCAAGTTCGGCCTGATCGACGATCCCCCGGAGTTCACGATGAGCGTGTTCAAGGGCAAGGCGATCTCGGTGCATTGGGAATCGATGTTCACCCGCTCCTCATTCCAGACGCCGGACATGATCGCGCAGCATCATCTGCTCAACGATGTCGCCGACCTCATCGACAAGGGCGTGCTGCGCACCACACTCGACCAGGCCTTCGGCACCATCAACGCTGCGAATCTCAAGCGCGCGCACGCCCTGCTGGAGAGCGGCAAGTCGCGCGGCAAGATCGTGCTGGAGGGGTGGTAGCAAGGCCGTACGGTGGGCAAAGGCGCGATAGCGCCGTGCCAACCCTAGGTTCACGCGATCGTATCGATGATGCCGCCTTCGGCGCGGACCGCCGCGCCGTTGGTGATGGCGGCTTGCTTGGAAGCAACAAAGACCACGATATTGGCGATCTCCTCGACGCTGGCGAAGCGCTGGACCAGCGAGCCCGGACGATGCTGCTTCACGAAATCAGCGACTGCATCGTCCTCGGACTGACCGTTCTGCTTCGCGAGGTCTCTCACGAAGGTTTCCACCCCTTCCGACAGCGTCGGACCGGGCAGCACCGAATTGACGGTCACGCCGGTACCGCGCGTCAGCTTGGCCAGCCCGCGCGAGACGGCGAGTTGCGCGGCCTTGGTCATGCCGTAGTGAATCATCTCGGGCGGAATGTTGATCGCCGATTCCGAGGAGATGAAGATGATGCGCCCCCAGTTGCGCTTCAGCATGCCCTGCATGTAGACGCGCGACAGCCGCACGCCCGACATCACGTTGACGTCGAAGAAGCGGCTCCAGTCCTGGTCGGGAATTGCGAAAAAGTCCTTTGGCTCGAAGATGCCCGCATTGTTGATGAGGATGTCGACATCCGGCAGCGCCGAGATCAGCGAATCGCATCCCGCCGCTGTGGAAACGTCGGCGGCGACACCGCGAATCTTGCCGGACGACTTCATCTGCATCACGGCCTCGACGGCCGCGTCCACCTTGCCTCGGCTGCGTCCGTTAACGACGACGTCGGCGCCAGTGGTGGCGAGGCCTTTCGCTATCGCCAGCCCGATCCCGGCCGTCGAACCCGTGACGACCGCCGTCTTTCCGGAGAGATCAATGTTCATTATGTGATTCCATCGTTGAAAGAAATCCGCGCTGCTGCGGCACACCCTGCCTCCTCAACAGATAAGCAAGCCTCGCGCCACTGCATGCCGAGGCCGCATCAAGATTTCGGGATTGAGAAGGCGCTGCGTAGCTGCCGTCAGCAAATTGGCACGACGCTTTCGCGTATTTGCCTAGCCGACAGCTCCTGCTACACTGCTGAAGTCATGATGATGCAGACCTCAAACATCGCATCGGTATTCTTCCTGCACCGCTGATGGCGGTGCTTGCCCCGAGGCAGGCGGAAGACAGCGGCGCTGATCGCCGTTACCCGACCGAAACCGGCCGACCGACCCGCTCAGCGCGGGCATTTTTCGTTGGCCAAGCGATATGAGGTTTTCCATGGTTGCCCGCGAGGGTCTCGCGCGCGTGCTCAGCGACGCGCAAATTCAGCAATTCATCAACGAAGGCTTTGTCAGGGTCGACGAAGCCTTCTCCCGCGAACTGGCCGACGCAGGCCGTGCCATCCTGTGGCGCGACCTGCCCTGCCATCGCGACGATCCCGCCACGTGGACGCGCCCCGTCGTCCGGCTCGGCATGTACAGCGATCAGCCGTTCAGCGACGCCGTCAACAGTCCCGTGCTGCATGCCGCATTCGACCAGTTGGTAGGCCGCGGGCGTTGGCGTCCGCGCATTGACCTCGGGACCTTTCCAGTACGATTTCCGAGCCTCGAAGATCCCGGCGATACCGGCTGGCACATCGACGTGAGCTTTCCCGGCCCGAGCAGCAGCTGGGAAGAAAGGCGCGATTTCTCCGACTGGCGGGCGAATGTCGCCTCGCGCGGCCGCGCGCTCCTGATGCTGTTCCTGTTCTCCGATATCGGAGAAGCGGATGCGCCGACGCGCATCAAGGTGCGCTCGCATCGCGACATCGCGCGCATTCTTGCGCCGGCGGGCGAAGCCGGGATGTCCAACGCGATGCTTGGTTCAAAAATCGCAACGATCGAACGGCCTGAGGTAGCGGCGACCGGCCGAGCCGGCAGCGTCTATCTCTGCCATCCCTTCCTGGTGCATGCCGCGCAGAAGCACCATGGCGAGACACCGCGTTTCCTGGCGCAACCGCCGCTGCATCCGGCAGTGCCGTTGCAGATCGATCGCCCGGACGGCGACTATTCGCCGGTCGAGCTCGCGATCAGGCGAGCGCTGGACTGAAGCGCCAGGATAGAGCGTGTCCGCCGCTGTGACGCGGTTCAGATGGCGGACACGCAACTGCTTGGTGAAAATCTACTTTGCTTGCGCCGCCGTCTGCAGCGCCTTCCAGTCGAATTTTTCGGCGAGTTGCAGCGCTTCGTCCTCGGTGAGGCCTTCATAGGCGAGGCTGAACATGGCGCTCTTGTCGAGTGCCACCATCAGCGTGCCCGATTTTTCCTTGCTGTTGTAAGCCTTCAACACGGGCATGCCGCGCATGGTGTCCGTGATCATGTGACCCTCCGGCGTCTGCAGCTTCATCCCGGTCTGGATCGGCGCAAGCGCGCCCTCGGCCCCCTGCCCGATGACAACAGAGGCATGCAGCTGCGACGGGCCGCGCTCATAATCTCGGGTCGCGGTGGTCATGCTGGCATCCGACATTTGCATCGACATGCCATCCGGCTTCTTGCCCTGCCAGCCGGAAAGATCGACCAGCAGCGGCAGGAAGCGCTGGAACGGTTGATCGGCCCTTACTGTCGAAAACGGCGATAGCGTGAAAAGGATCAAACAAGCTGAAATCGCGCGCAGTGGCGTCAACATAGGTCACCTCAAGAAGATTCTCACGCGTCCCTTCTAGCGAAGCTCCAGCAAGGCGAGAAGAGCTGCAGACCCGAGCAGCCCCAAAGCAAAAAGCGACGCTCGCGCGCCGCTTTTTCAATTCCGTCTGCAGAGAAAGGTTTAGGCCGCTTCGGCTTCTTCCTTCGCCTCGACCGGACCGGAGTCCTTGCCCTTGGCATCGACGTCGCGGTCGACGAATTCGATCACGGCCATCGCGGCGTTGTCGCCGTAGCGGAAGCCCGCCTTGATGATGCGGGTGTAGCCGCCCTGGCGGTCCTTGTAGCGGGGCGCCAGTGTGTCGAACAGCTTCTTGACCTGGTCGACGTCGCGCAGCTCCGAGATGGCCTGGCGGCGCAGCGCGAGCCCGCCCTTCTTGCCGAGTGTAACCAGTTTCTCGACGATCGGACGAAGCTCCTTGGCCTTGGGCAGCGTGGTGACGATCTGCTCGTGCTTGATCAGCGCAGCCGCCATGTTGGCGAACATCGCGCGGCGATGCTCGGCCGTGCGGTTGAGCTTGCGGTGAACCCTTCCGTGACGCATTGGACTATTCCTTATTCAATTCTGTCGCGGTGGTTCAGCGACAAGTTCCTCAGGTGGGCTTCCTGCGTTCGCCCTGGTGTCATTTCCGGGACGCGCTTGGCTCGCGAACCCGGGAATCTCGAGATTCCGGATCGCCGCTTCGCGACGTCCGGAATGACAGGATCAGTAATGATCCTCGAAGCGCTTGGCGAGCTCGTCGATGTTCTCCGGCGGCCAGCCCGGCACTTCCATGCCGAGATGCAGCCCCATCTGGGCCAGCACTTCCTTGATCTCGTTCAGCGACTTGCGACCGAAGTTCGGCGTGCGGAGCATTTCCGCCTCGCTCTTCTGCACGAGGTCGCCGATATAGACGATGTTGTCGTTCTTCAGGCAGTTGGCCGAACGTACCGACAGCTCGAGCTCGTCCACCTTTTTGAGGAAGGCCGGGTTGAAGGCGAGATCGGGGATGATCTCCTGCGCGACTTCCTTGCGCGGCTCCTCGAAGTTGACGAACACGTTGAGCTGGTCCTGCAGGATACGGGCGGCATAGGCCACCGCATCATCCGGCGTGACCGCGCCGTTGGTCTCGATGGTCATCGTCAGCTTGTCGTAGTCGAGGATCTGGCCCTCGCGGGTGTTCTCGACCTTGTAGGAGACCTTGCGCACCGGGGAGTAAAGGCTGTCGACCGGGATCAGGCCGATCGGCGCGTCCTCGGGCCGGTTGCGCTCGGCGGGCACGTAGCCCTTGCCGGTCGAGACCGTGAACTCCATGCGGATCTCGGCGCCGTCGTCCAGGGTGCAGAGCTGCAGCTCCGGATTGAGCACGGTGATGTCGCCGACGGTCTGGATGTCGCCGGCGGTAACCACGCCGGGGCCGCTCTTCTTCACGACCATGCGCTTGGGGCCTTCGCCCTGCATCTTGATCGAGATATCCTTGATGTTGAGCACGATGTCGGTGACGTCCTCGCGAACGCCCGCGATCGAGGAGAACTCGTGCAGCACGCCGTCGATGTGCACCGACTGCACGGCAGCGCCTTGCAGCGAGGAGAGCAGGATGCGCCGCAGCGCATTGCCGAGGGTCTGGCCGAAGCCGCGCTCAAGCGGCTCGGCAACCAGCGTCGCAAAGCGGGCTGCGTCAGAACCCGGCGTGACCTGCAGCTTGTTCGGTCGGATCAGTTCTTGCCAATTCTTCTGGATCGTCACTGTTTTCACCCATACGGGCCGGCCGATTTGCGCTTCAAACCGCCGGCGTTGGAGACCCGCGGATCAAATCCGCGTCGTACAATTCCAAAAACCATCGCGGGGCGGAGCGGCCGCCCGGCGACTCAACAAATCAAACGCGCCGACGCTTGCGCGGACGGCAACCGTTGTGCGGGATCGTGGTCACGTCGCGTATCGAGGTGACAGTGAATCCCGCGGCCTGCAGCGCGCGAAGCGCCGACTCACGACCGGAACCCGGACCGGCCACTTCCACTTCCAGGGTGCGCATGCCGTGTTCCTGCGCCTTCTTGGCGACGTCTTCGGCGGCGACCTGCGCGGCATAGGGCGTCGACTTGCGCGAGCCCTTGAAGCCCATCGTGCCGGCTGACGACCAGGCAATCGCGTTGCCCTGCGCGTCCGTGATGGTGATGGTCGTGTTGTTGAACGACGAATTCACGTGCGCGATGCCGGAGGCGATGTTCTTGCGTTCGCGACGGCGGACGCGGGTGGCTTCCTTGCCCATTGACTACCTTTCCTGAGATCTCAACACCGCCGTAATGCCAGCGGCTACACCGAAAAACACGAGCGACTGATAGCGAGCAGCGAACAGAACCTGTTCGCGTTTTTCCTATTCGCTATTGGCCGAATTACTTCTTCTTGCCGGCGATCGCCTTGGCCGGCCCCTTGCGCGTGCGCGCATTGGTGTGGGTGCGCTGGCCACGGACGGGAAGGCCGCGACGATGACGCAGGCCGCGATAGCAGCCGAGGTCCATCAGACGCTTGATGTTGATGCCGACCTCGCGGCGAAGATCGCCCTCGACGAGGTAGTCGCGATCGATCACTTCGCGGATCTGCAGCACTTCCTGGTCGGTGAGTTGGTTGACGCGACGCTCCAGCGGAATCTTCACCTTCTCCATGATCTCGGCGGCGTTCTTCTGGCCGATGCCATGGATGTACTGGAGCGCGATCAGCACGCGCTTGTTGGTCGGGATATTGACGCCGGCAATACGGGCCACGGACTTCTCTCCTGTTACCGGCCATCGGGGCCGGAATTTCTGAATTTCTGCTAGCTCGGGCAGGTGTCCACAAACGCGAACACGACGCCCTAACCCCTTGGGTTCCCGGGGCCCGGCATCGTCTGATAACTATCCGATCTGGATGCTGGGCTTATTAAGGGATTCAAGCGGGTTTCGTCAACCGATTCTAACGCTTAGCTCGCTTTTTCGTGACCTTTTTGGCGGATTTTGCGGACTTCCGGCCTCCCTTCCCCTTGTTCCTTTGCGCAGGCTTGGCAGGTTTCCGGGACGCTTTCTTGGCCGCTTTTTTTGCCCCCTTGGTTGCCCTCCGGGCCGGTTTGGCGGGCTTTTTGGCCGTCTTGGCGGGTTTGGCCCGCTTGGCGGAGGCCTTTTTGGCGGCCGCCTTGGCGGCGACCTTGGCCTCGGCGGCACCGATCGCGGCCAAGATCCGGTTAATTTCCCGGGTGACCTGCTCGATCGACATCATGCCGTCGACGGTCAGAAGCTTGCGGCGCTCCGAATAATAATGGATCAGCGGTTCGGTCAGGGACCGGTATTGGGCCAGCCGCTTGGCCAGCACTTCGGGAGTGTCGTCGACGCGGACGTCCTCGCCGCGGGCACGCATCTCGGCAACCCGGGTCTCGACCCGCTGCAACAGCGCGCTCTCGTTGACGCGCAGCTCGATCACCGCGTCGAGCTTGATGTGCTTCTTCTTCAGGAGTTCGTCGAGGGCAGCCGCCTGCGGCACCGTGCGCGGAAAGCCGTCAAGGATGAAGCCATTCTTCATGTCTGGCTGATCGAGGCGGTCGGAGATGATGCCGATCACGATCTCGTCCGGGACGAGACCGCCGTTCGCCATGATCTCCTTGGCCTGCAGCCCGACCGGCGTGCCCGCGGCAACGGCCGCACGGAGCATCTCGCCGGTGGAAAGCTGGACGATGCCGTTTTTGGTCACCAAGCGCTGAGCCTGCGTGCCCTTGCCGGCGCCCGGCGGTCCGAGAAGAATCAGTCGCATTATTCGCCCCCCGGCCAGGTGAGCGATGGCTCGCACACCCGATTAGACGCGACACGCCGCCCTTTAGCGGCGGCGTCCGCGCAGTTTGGATTTGCGGATCAGTCCCTCGTACTGATGCGCCAGCAGATAGCCCTGAACCTGCGCCACCGTATCCATGGTGACACTGACCACGATCAAAAGTGACGTACCACCAAAGTAGAACGGCACGGAGGCGTAGGAGATCAAGATCTCCGGGATCAAGCAGACGACCGCCAGGTAGATCGCGCCCAGCACCGTAATGCGCGACAGCACATAGTCGATGTACTCGGCCGTACGCTCACCGGGGCGAATGCCCGGAATGAAGCCGCCATGCTTCTTCAGATTGTCTGCGGTCTCGGTCGGATTGAACACGATCGCTGTGTAGAAGAAGGCGAAGAACACGATCAGCGCCAGATACAGGAACAGGAACAGCGGCCGTCCGTGACTGAGCTGGGTGGTCAGCCACTGCATCCATTCCGGCCCCGTGCCGGCATTGAAATTGGCGACCGTGGCCGGCAGCAGCAGCAGCGACGACGCGAAGATCGGAGGGATGACACCCGAGGTGTTGAGCTTGAGCGGCAGATGCGAGGACTGGCCTTCGAACATCTTGTTGCCGACCTGGCGCTTCGGGTACTGGATCAAGAGCCGGCGCTGCGCGCGCTCCACGAAGACGATGAACGCGATCACGGCGACCGCCATCACGATCACGATCAGGATCAGGCCCGTCGACAGCGCGCCCTGGCGGCCGAGTTCCAGCATGCTGGCGAGCGCCGAAGGCAGCTCGGCAACGATGCCGGCGAGGATGATCAGCGAAATGCCGTTGCCGATGCCGCGCGACGTGATCTGCTCGCCGAGCCACATCAGGAACATGGTGCCGCCGGTGAGCGTGATCGTGGTCGAGAGGCGGAAGAACAGGCCGGGTTCACTGACCACGTTGCCCGCGCCTTCGAGGCCGACCGCGATGCCGTAGGACTGGAACGCGGCAAGGATCACCGTGAGGTATCGGGTGTACTGGTTCAGCGTTTTGCGGCCCGCCTCACCTTCCTTCTTCAGGGCTTCGAGTTGCGGCGAGACCGTGGTCAGGAGCTGGATGATGATCGATGCCGAGATGTACGGCATGATGTTCAGCGCGAAGATCGCCATGCGGTGGATGCCGCCGCCGGCGAACATGTTGAACATGCCGAGAATGCCGCCCGCCTGCGAGCGGAACACCTGCTCCCAAACGTTGGGGTCGATGCCGGGCAACGGGATGTAGGTGCCGAGCCGATAAACAAGCAGCGCACCCAGCGTGAACCAGATGCGCTTCTTCAGCTCTTCGGCCTTGGCCAGCGCGCCGAAGTTGAGGTTTGCTGCAAGTTGTTCTGCTGCCGAGACCATGTTTTGGCTTTCTCCCGCGCGCCACCTGCTGCCGCACCTTCCGGACCCGGACCTTCAGCAGTTGCCGGATATTATCTGGTATCCGGCCTTGATAAGTCCATTGTTCCGGAAAGCAAATTGCCCGCAGGACGCAGGCAATGACGCAGATGTTACGCCGCCTTGCCTTCGTCTTCCTTGGCCGGCGCCAGGATCTTGACCGAGCCGCCCGCCTTCTCGACCGCCTCGATGGCGGACTTGGAGGCGCCATGCACCTCGATGTTGAGCTTGGCCTTGAGCTCGCCGCGGCCGAGCAGCCGCACGCCCGCCTTGGCGCGGCGCAGCACGCCGGCCTTGACCAGCGACTCGGCATTCACGGTGTCCTTGACGTCAATCGCCTTGGCATCGACCGCCTGCTGCAGGCGGTCGAGATTGATCTCGGCGAACTCGACGCGAAACACGTTGTTGAAGCCGCGCTTGGGCAGACGGCGATGCAACGGCATCTGGCCGCCTTCAAAGCCCTTGATGCGGACGCCCGAACGCGCGGTCTGGCCCTTGCCGCCGCGGCCGGCCTGTTTGCCCTTGCCTGAACCGATGCCGCGCCCGACGCGCATGCGCTTCTTGCGCGCGCCGGCGTTATCGGCGATATCGCTGAGCTTCATCGCCCTTCTCCTTGAGATTACTTCTCGCCGACGATACGGACGAGGTGTTGAACCTTGGCGATCATGCCGCGAACTTCCGGGGTGTCCGGCAGTTCGGCAGTGCGGCCGATCTTGTTGAGCTTGAGGCCGATCAGGGTCGCGCGCTGCGAGTGATGGCGGCGGATTCCGCTGCCCGTCTGCTCGACCTTGATCGTGTTTGCGGCCTTGGCCATGACTTCACTCCGATCGAAACGTTAGTCCGCCGCTGCCTCGGCGTCGCCGCCGACGCGGCGCGACTGCAGGGTGGAAACCTTGATGTTGCGGCGCGCCGCGACCGAGCGCGGTGAATCCTGGTGCTTCAGCGCGTTGAACGTGGCGCGAACCATGTTGTAGGGGTTCGACGAGCCGATCGACTTGGCGACCACGTCCTGAACGCCGAGCGTCTCGAACACCGCGCGCATCGGGCCGCCGGCGATGATGCCGGTACCGGCCGGAGCGGCACGCAGGTAGACGCGGCCGGCGCCATGGCGACCGAAGATGTCGTGATGCAGCGTGCGGCCCTCACGAAGGGCAACGCGCGTCAAATTGCGCTTGGCCGACTCGGTCGCCTTTCGGATCGCTTCCGGCACTTCGCGGGCCTTGCCGTGACCGAAGCCTGCGCGGCCCTTCTGGTCGCCGATCACGACCAAGGCTGCAAAGCCGAAGCGCTTGCCGCCCTTGACAACCTTCGCCACGCGATTGATGTGGACGAGCTTGTCGACGAACTCGCTGTCGCGCTCCTCGCGCTCCCTGCTTCGTTCGCGTCCGCCGCGTTCGCGTTCACCTGCCATGGTGTTTTCCAATCTCTACG
>JAEZEU010000621.1 GCA_023432885.1 Pseudomonadota bacterium
GCTCGCGGCGATGGACGAGCTTGGCGCCAAGCCGCTACGCGTCGTCGTGCTCAAGGGCAATGGCCGGCACTTTCAGGCCGGCGCCGACCTTAGATGGATCAACAGCGTGCGGCCGCAATCGCCCGAACAGAACGAGGCGGCCTCGCGCGCGACATTCGAGGCGGTGCAGCGGCTCAACACGCTGCCGGTGCCGACGGTGGCGCTGGTGCAGGGCGGCTGTTTCGGCGGCGGCACCGGCGTGATTTCGGCCTGCGACATCGTGATCGCGGCCGACAATGCGCTGTTCTCGATCACCGAGGTGCGGTGGGGCCTGACCGCCGCGATCATCATCCCGCAGCTTTGCGATGCGATCGGCGTGCGTCAGGTGCGCCGCTATGCGCTGACCGGCGAGCGTTTCGGCGCCGAGGAAGCGCGCCGCATCGGTCTCGTCCACGAGGTGGTGGGATTGGCCGAGCTCGACAGCGCCGGCGACAGGGTGGTCGACCAACTTCTCGCCAACGCACCGGATGCGCTGGCGGAGACCAAGCGGCTCGCGATGGAGAATTCGTTCGGCGGCATGGCCGTCGATGACGCGGCCTATGCGCGCCTCGTGCGCCTGCACTCCGAGAAGCGCCAGACCGCGGAAGCCGCCGAGGGCCTTTCGTCCTTTGCCGAGAAGCGCGCGGGACGATGGAGCGCGAAAGCCTGAGCTCAGCAGCCGCGGCAGATTCCGCGCAGGCTGCGGTAGACCTCCGCATCCTCCCGCCGCATCTGCTGCAAGTTCTCCAGCTCCCTGTTGCTGGCGGTCGGCTCCGGCTTGCGTCTCGCCGCCAGTTCCGCCTCCTGCTTCGCGTAACAGGCCTCCCGCTCGGCCCTGGCCTGGATGAAGCGGCAATTCTGCTCGATCGCGAGCGTGGGCGCGGCGACGATTACCAGGGCAATCGAAAGAGGGAAGAGCAGCTTCACGGGCGTCGGTCCTGTTCCCGTCGGTTTTCCCCATTCCGTGTGACGGGAGCAAGGCCGGTTGTTCTCGGGCCGGCAATTATTTCTCGCTGGCGATGAAGGCGGCGAGATCGGCCGCGGCATCGCGGCTGAGACCGATGCTCGGCATCTTCGGATGCGGTTCGAGCAGAAAGGTTGCGACCTTTGCTTCGTCGAAGCCCGGCTTCCTTGCGATGCTCGCAAACGTCGGCGCTTCCGTGACCGCCATAGGCTGGTTGGCGCCGATCGCGTGGCAGGACTGGCACCATCGCTCGGCAAGCTGCTTGCCGACGGTTGCATCAGCTGCTGCGGCAAGCGATGGCAAGCCGATCACGGCGAATGCGGCGAGAGCGCCAGTGAAACAGGCTGAGATTTTCATTGCTGGATCCCTATCTGGCCTTGACTGCGCCATGCAGTGCGGCCAGCCGTTCGATCAGCATATCACGATGCGGCTCCTCGGCGGGAATCCGCGACGCCGTCGCGGCAAGCTGGGCGAAAATATCGGCCAGCAGTCCGTAGTTGATGTGCAGATGAACGGATTTCCGGACGTCGGGATCGCCGGGGCGTTCCAGAACGAGGCCTACTCCGACCCGATCGAACGCGGCCTCGAAGCGCGATGAGCGCTCGAACGTGCCGCTGTAGAACTTGTCGGGATATTCGAGGGCGACCTCTGCCTTGTCCAGAATCTGCTTCATCGTCCGCTCCGGGGGATCGCCGGCAAGACTACATCTTGTGAAGCGGGACTGGTTGATTTGGCGCAAGGCTCGATGGCAGAAGACCATGGTGGCTGCCAAGGTGTCTTTGGCTAATCGAAGGGGGCAGATTTGCCGCTCGGAACCATAGCAGAACCTGCTCGCCAGGTGCCCGTTTACGGGGAATATGAAGTCGCCGTGCTCGGCGGCGGACCCGCGGGCATTGCGGCAGCGGCGGCGGCCGCACGCGCGGGACGGCGCACGCTCCTGATCGAGCGCTATGGTTTTCTCGGCGGCATGGGAACGGCGGCGGGCGTCACCAATTTCTGCGGACTGCACGCCAATGTGCATGGCAACATGCATCGGGTCGTGCAGGGGATTGCGTCGGAGTTGCTTTCGCGGATCGACCGGCTCGGCGGGCTGAACGCGCCGCATCTGATCCTGGGCAAGATCTTTGCGCAAGCCTATGACACCGCGGCCTACAAGATCGCGGCCGATGATCTCCTGGCGCATCACAAGGTCGATATCCTCTTCCATGCACTGGGCGCCGCCGTCGTCATGCAGGACGAGCGCCATGTCGATGCGCTGATGGTGGAGACCAAGGGTGGCCGTCAGGCCGTACGCGCGAACGTGTTTGTCGACTGTTCCGGCGATGGCGATCTCGCCGCATGGGCCGGCGCGCCGTTCGAACTCGGCGACAATCAAGGCCACATGCTGTATCCCTCGATGATGTTCCGCCTCAACGGCATCGACCCGGAGAAGGCGGGAGATGCGTGGCGGACCATTCCCGATCTGATGGAGAAGGCCGTGGCCGCGGGCACGCACACATTTCCGCGCAAGGGCGCGATCGTCCGGCCGCAGAAATCCGGCATCGAATGGCGCGTGAACTTTACACAGCTCGCGCGCAAGGATGGCCGCGCCATCAACGGCATCGAGCCCGACGATCTCACCCGCGGCGAGATCGACGGTCGGCGGCAGGCGATCGAGGCGTTCGAATTCCTGCGCACGGTGCCGGGCTTCGAAATGTCCTACATCGTCGATCTGCCGCCGCAGCTCGGCATTCGCGAGACGCGGCGCGTGGTCGGCGGCTATATGCTCTCCGGCGAGGACGTGCTCGGCTGCGCCTCTTTCGAGGACGCCATCGGCGTCAATGGCTGGCCGATGGAATCTCATGTCGCGGGCGATGTCGTGTTCAAGTTCCCGCCGATCCCGCAGTCGCGCGGCTTCAACGAATTGCCCTATCGCATGCTGGTGCCGGAGCAGATCGACAACCTTCTGGTCGCCGGCCGCTGCGCCTCCATGACTCATGACGGGCAGTCGGCGGCGCGGGTTTCCGGTGCGTGCTTGGCGATGGGGGAGGCGGCCGGCGTGGCGGCGGCGCTGGCGCTGTCCGGCAATACGATTCCGCGAGACATCGCCGTCGAAAAGTTGCAACAACAGCTGAAAGAGCAGGGGGCCTTCATCGGGCGGGACCAGCAGGTGCCGGAAGGCCTTTAGACGGAGGAAGCGCATGCAGGGAATGTTGCGGCTCGCGCTCGCGGGCTTGCTGGCGCTGGCGGCCAGCGGGATCGCGCGGGCCGATGATGCGTTGAAGGCAAAGATCGGCGTGCTTCGCCTGTCGTCCTCGGCGCCGGTGTTCATTGCGCAGGACAAGGGCTATTTCCGCGAGGCCAGGCTCGACATCGAGCTGAGATTCTTCGACGCGGCCCAGCCGATTGCGGTCGCGACCACGTCGGGCGACGTCGATTTCGGCATCACCGCCTTCACGGCCGGCCTCTACAATCTCGCCGGCAAAGGCACGCTGAAGGTGATCGGCGGCATGAGCCGCGAGAAGGCCGGCTATCCCTTGATCGGGTACTTCGCCAGCAACAGCGCCTACGCCGCCGGCTTGAAGACGCCGAAGGATCTCGCAGGCAAGCGCGTGGCGGTCACGCAAGTCGGCTCCAGCTTTCATTATTCGCTCGGCCTGCTCGCCGACAAATACAAGTTCAGACTTGCTGACGTGAAGGTGCTGCCGCTGCAGTCGCTGTCGAACGCGGCCGCCGCGCTGAAGGGCGAGACCGTCGATGCAGCGCTGCTGCCGGTATCGACCGCGCGCCCGCTGATGGAGACCGGTGGCGCAAAGTTCCTGGGCTGGGTCGGCGACGAGACGCCGTGGCAGTTAGGGGCGGTATTCGCCTCGCCAAAGACGCTGACCAACAAGCCTCTGGTGACGAAGCTGCTCGCCGCGCTTGAGCGCGCTGACCGCGAATATCATGACGTGATCCTGGCCTCGGTGAAGGAAGGCAAGGCTGAAATCAACGAGAAGACAAAGCCCCTACTCGAGATCATCGCCAAATACACCAACCTTCCGGTCGAGCAGGTAGTAGGCAACTGCGCCTATATCGATCCCCAGGGCAGGCTGGATGTGAAGAACGTCGGCAACCAGATCGAATGGCTGCAAGAGCAGGGTTTCGTCGACAAGGGATTTTCGGTCGATGCGATCCTGGCGAAGGAATATGTGAAGGCGGATTGAGAACGATGCTTCTCTCCTCGAAAATGACGGCGGCTAGATAAATGGACCTGATCGCCGACCATATCAGCCACCGCTTCGGCGAGCTCGACGTGCTCGACGGCGTCTCGTTCACCGTGCGTGCGGGCGAGGTAGTGGCGATCGTCGGCCCCTCCGGCTGCGGCAAGAGCACCCTGCTTTCGATCCTTGGCGGGCTGCTGCGGCCAACAAAGGGCGCTGCCGAGCTGCGCGGCGCGCCGCCGGCGGGCAGCCTCAATCCGCTGACCTTTGTGTTCCAGGACTTTGCGTTGCTGCCGTGGTGCACGGTGGAGGACAACGTGGCGTTTCCGCTGGAGCATACCGGCCTTTCGGCAAGCGAGCGCCGCGCCGTCATCGACGATGCGCTGCGCCGCACCGGACTTTCCGATTTCCGCAGCGCCTGGCCAAAGCAGCTTTCCGGCGGCATGCGCCAGCGCGTCGGCATCGCCCGTGCGCTTTGCGTTCGGCCGGCGATCCT
>JAEZEU010000038.1 GCA_023432885.1 Pseudomonadota bacterium
TTACGGTCCTGCGCGGCTGCGCCACGCGTAGCCCGTTAGGGCGAAGCGTGGTGCGGGCGGTGGGACTCGAACCCACACGACGTTGCCATCGAGGGATTTTAAGTCCCTTGCGTCTACCAGTTCCGCCACGTCCGCATGTGCAGGAAGCAGGAATGTTTAGCGCGTTTGGTGGCGAAGTGGAAATGGGATATTTCGGTGGAAAGCTCGCGCTTTCAATGTTTTAAACAGGACTTCTCGCAGCTCAGTGAGGATGGGACGAAGGCCCTTGCCAGTCTGAAAAGCCTCAATCCCGACACGGGCAACTGCTTTAGGCAATCTCAACATCCTCGCTTTACCAAGGTCAGATGCTCGTTTCGCCGCCCGCTCGCCTGCCATTATCGCGCGCTCGCGCAGCCGCTGTGCTCGCGCTCGTGCTGGCGCTGCCGGGCTGCTCCAGCATGAGCGACGGCATGTCGACGGCGTTTGCCGATCCGGCGAAATACGACCTCTATGACTGCAAGCAGCTCGAGCCCGAGCGCAAGCGGCTGGCCGAGCGCACGGCCGAATTACAAGGGCTGATGGCGAAGGCGGAGACCGGCGTCGGCGGCGCAGTGGTGGCGGAGGTCGCCTATCGCAACGAGTATATCGCCACGCGCGGGCAGGCGAGGCTCGCCGAACAAGCCTGGCAGAAGAACGGCTGCCGCGAGACCGTGCCGGGCGCGGCGATGCCGGTGGCGCCTCCCGCCCCACACGCCCCGCCATCGCGCGCGGGGCGGTCGGTGTATTGAGCCAGTCACGGCCGGGAGAAGTCGGCCATGTCGCAAGTCACGAAATCCGCCAGTCGTAGATCCAGTCCTGACGCGACAGCATGCGTTTTCCGCCCATGGCGCGGATGAAGAGATCGCGTCCGGCGGCTGCGGGTCCGCTCATGTGATAGATGCGGCCCTGGCGGCGCGCCAGACGTTGCATCTTCGCGACACGGCCGCGGCGTTGCCGCGCATATTTCTTCAAGGCCGCCGCGACTCCGGCAGCGTCGCTGGCGCCTTCGCTCAAGGCTTTCGCCAGCACCGCGGCGTCCTCGATTGCCATCCCGGCGCCCTGTGCGGCAAAAGGCAGCATGGCGTGTGCGGCATCGCCGAGCAGCGCGATCTGGCCTTCATGCCATTCGCCGCCTTCGGGTACGGTGAACAGTGCCCAGCGCTTCCATTCGTCCACCGCGCTTGCCAGCATGCGCGCGGTCGCGGGCCAGCGGGTCGAGGCAAAGAATTGCTTGATCTCGTTGGCTTCGCCTGGCGCGCTCCAGCCGGGCCGGTTCCAGGTGCCGGAGACGATCGCCACCACGTTGATCTGCCGGCCTGCCGAAATGGGGTAGGCGACGAGATGCGCATTCGGCCCCATCCAGAGTTGCACCCGCGGCGAAGTATATTCGCGCGGCAGCGCGGTTGCCGCGAGCGTGCCGCGCCAGGCGATCAGGCCGGAAAACTGTGGCTGCACATGCGGAAACAGATGCTGCCGCACCGACGACCAGATGCCATCGGCGCCGATCAGGGCAGTGGCCACATCCTGGTGCCGGCTCATGCCTTGGCGCTGCACGACGGTGAGTCCGCGCGCGTGCCGCGTCACATCCTCGAACTGGCAGCCGAGCCGCAGCTCGACATCGGGACTTTCATTGACCTGCGCCAGCAGCGCCGCCTGCAAATCGGCGCGATGCACTACCCAATAAGGCGCGCCGGCGCGGAAGGTGGCGGCCCGGCCGAGCGGAATCCGACAGATCTCGCCGCCGGCGCGCGCGCTCATGATGTTGATGGATTCAGGTACCACCGCGCTGCTCGCAAGCCGCGGCTCGAGCCCGAGCTCGACCAGGACGCGGCTGGCATTGGGGGAAAGCTGCAGGCCGGCGCCGGCCTCTTGCAGCTTCTCGGCTTTCTCGAGCACGACGGCGCGAAAGCCCTTCCTGGCAAGCGCCAGCGAAGCCGTCAGTCCCCCGATGCCGGCACCAGCCACGAAGATGGTGCGCGACACTGCCACGGATGGATCAGGCGACTTTGTCCTTCAGCACGCATTCCGGCGGCCGGGCTTCGCCGGCCTTGAGGTCGGCGGCAAAGCGGTACAGCGTCGAGCAATAGGGACAGATGATCTCGCTGTCGTTGCCGAGGTCGAGAAACACATGCGGATGATCGAACGGCGGGTTGGCGCCGACGCACATGAATTCCTGCGATCCGATTTCGATCACCGGAACGCCGGCATCGTTGTGGAAATGCGGAACGACGTGGTCGGCCATAACCTGTTCACCCTGGGTAGCAAATTTGCTGCGACCGCTATCACCGCGCGGGCAGCTCTCCAATGTTGCCGCGCACCATACTGAGGGGAACGGATGATTCCTAGATGCCCCAATGGCTCATTTGCTCATGCAAATTCGACACAATCTTGTCGTCCCCGAAAAGCCCTTCTTTCGTCGGGGCAGTTGTGTCACGAAAATGGCATACCCATCTTGAGGAGCGAAAAGGAGCGGTATTTGCTGAGGGCGCGGGCAAAGCTCGGGGTTGCAGTGGTATCCATGGTCATCAGCGCGGCCATGGTTGCAACGCTATGGCCGAATGCGCGCCACGCATGGGCGATGCTCGCCGCGCAGGACGATCCAGCCGAGCTCTCCAGCCTCCAAATGAATTCAGCCCTCCGGAACAACCCCGGCCTCATCAGCGACAATATCGAAGCCGCGCTTGCAGCCGGTGACGCCGATCTCGCCGGCAGTTTTGCCGAATTGGCACGCGACAGGGACATTGCGCTCGGCGAGGAGATGTCGAAACGGGTGAGCGACGCGGTGGCCGAGGACAATTCCAGCGGGCAATTCGTCAGACGTTTTGCCGCCGGTCTCGCCACTGGCAATGCCGACGATGTTGCCAGCCTCTCCGGCACGATGGCAGGCGATCTCTTCGTATGGGGTGATATCAGGGACGTAGTGCGCGAAGGCAAGCATCTGGCCATGGGCGAGGAGACCGACCATCTCATCCTCGGACTTGCGACCGTGGGCCTTGCGGTCACTGCCGCGACGTACCTTTCCGTCGGCGGTGCCGTCCCGCTGCGCGCCGGCCTCACGCTGGTCAAGGACACTCGAAAGATAGGCCGGCTCAGCGAGGGCCTGGTGCAGTTTGCCGGCCGCTCCGCGCGCGAGGTCGTTGATGCGCCAGTGCTGCAGAAAGCAGTCGCATCCGGCTCCGTGCTGCGCCCGGGCGAGACGATCAGCGCAATGAAGGCCGCCTTCCGCGCCGAGAAGGCGGGCGCGCTGGTGCGCCTTGCCAAGGATGTCGGCCGCATCGGCGAGAAGGCCGGCATTAAGGCGGCGCAGGACACGCTGAAGATCGCCGAGAACCCCAAGGAAGTCGTGCGCGCCGCACGGCTGGCGGAAAAGAAGGGCGGGCAGACCCGCGCCATCCTGAAGACGCTCGGTCGCGGTGCGCTGC
>JAEZEU010000059.1 GCA_023432885.1 Pseudomonadota bacterium
ACCGGCTGATGGTGGATACGCTGAAAGTCGATCCGAGGAAGTGCGTCTATCTCGACGACCTCGGCGTCAACCTGAAGCCGGCGCGGGAAATGGGCATGACGACGATCAAGGTGCTAAGTGCGGCCCAGGCGATCGGCGAGCTCGAGGCGGCGACGGGATTGGTACTGCGTTGATTCAGTCTGCCTGCGGCTGCCACTACGAGTGAAGCCAAGCCTTCGTTCTCGGAGCTTCGGCGGACTCCCAGTCCGGCATGGCTCGCCCGGCGAGCGCGGGAGGGTCTCCGCTTCGTTCCTCGCCATATCGATGGAGAGAAAAGCATGCGGTCGCATTCCCGCGACCTGCTTTCGCCTGCGTTGCACTCTTGTGGACCCTCTCTTGTGATGAGGGCGCAGTGGAGGCTGGGCGCCGACTGCGCCGGCAGGCCCGCGTGCGAAACTCGGGTAGCACAGGTGCACACTTGTCGAGCACGACTAGCGTATTGCGACGCTAATCCCGGTAACGACAGACCTCGTCTCCATTTTCATATTCTACGCAGATCTTCACCCGATGAGGAGCCCGGAAATCGTAGTAGCGTTCTTCGCGACCCCGCATGCCGTATCGGGGGCCACGATCCATATCTTCGTCGCGACGCCAGTTTCGGCCTACCGTGCGACTATCCTCGTCCTGATCCATCATGCGGCCCATCCGGCGCTGCCGCATGCGATCCATCATTTCGGCGCGTTCGTCATCACGGTCCCGGGCGGTCCAATCGCGATTGATCCTGGTGTCCTCTGCTTTTTGGTTCTCCCGGCTGCGCATCTGGTCGGACTGCTGTGGCGTGCGCTCCGGCTGCACGGGCGTAGCCGGAGCCTGAGCTTGGCTCCCGCCGGGCCTCGTGTCCGGCTGTTGCGCTAAAACCGCACTGGGCAGAACGGAACCGGAGAGCAGGAAAACGAGAGTGACTAGATTTGTGTGGCGCATGGTCTCACTCCGCGAAAGATGAGACTTGCTCAACCTCGTGGCTCGATCATGGTTCTTAAAAAAGATCGGGCTCTTCTCGATTGCCTCGCAACTCGGGCACCGTCTGCACGGTAGCGGGCACAGGCGCCAATGCGATGATCGCAGGAGAATCGACAGGTTTGCCTAAACGCGTCTCTCCTTTGGACATCGGATCAGCATGGCCGATACATCTCCTGCAATGGTTTTCCACTCAGAAAGATAATTTGAGGTCTTAGACCACCCCGCCGGGCGATCCAACGGCGGATCGGCGTCGGGTACGCCGAGTACAACATCAAGGTCGCTTCGGGATCGGTGAATGTGCGCCCGTCGGGGCCGTAATTCCAGGCCGCATGGAAGCCGAGCCTCGCGCGCGATGTCACGCAAATCCTGTCGCGAGGGAGTTCGCTGAGCACGATGGTGCAAGCCGAGGCACAAAGGCCATCGAGGATCACGGATTCGCCGGCCGCAGCCAAGCGATGATATTTGAGGACGTAAGCTCCGATCTGACCACCTCGATCATTGGTGATGCGTACCGCAGAGCTTGCATCGGACATATTCAGGATCAGGAGAGCTGCTGCAAATATTCCCGTTACATACCTCATGTCCCCACCGTTGGGTTCGAGCAAACCGATTGGATCGCTTTGCGTGATGCGCGAAGCGAGGACACCCTTTTTCAGGTTCATGGCATTGTGTGGGCGCGCGAACGGGAATGCGGGGTTCCCGGACTGCAACTTACATTACGATCGCCCGACGTGTGCGTCCGCGATAAGGCGGTCAATGATCCTGGACAGCCGCTCGCAGGACGATTCGAGCCTTTTTTCTGGAGACGTGGCGATGCCCAGCAGCAGACCCGATCGCGCCGAAGCCGTCGATGCGTACCAGAGCGATAGCGGTGTAGGCGACATTCCAAGTGGCTGCGCTTCCCTGGCAATGGAAAGGTCGGGTACTCCCTCCGGCAATGGCAGTACGGCTGCCAATCCGGCGATGGTCGCGCTCCTGGCGCGCGCTCGAAGGCATTTCAACAACGCATCGCCTTGCGCAGCATAGACTCGCTTCAAGCGCCGGAGGTGCCGCATGTAGTGGCCGTCGCGCATGAACTCGGCGGTTGCGAGTTGGACCGATGGCCCGGGCGCCGGCGCGAGGCATGCCGCAACCTCGGCAAACCGGGGCGCCAGAGAAGCGGGCGCAACGACAAAGCCCAGCCTTAATGCAGGTGTCAGGGTCTTGCTGTAGGACCCGATGTGAATGACGCGCCCAACACGATCGAGAGAGGCGAGCGCCGGCGTAGCCCGGCCCTTCAGCTGAAGCTCACTCAGGTAATCATCTTCGATCACCCACGCTTTCTGCTGAGCGGCCCAGTCGAGAAGGCTTGAACGCCTGGCCAGCGATAATGTGGACCCGAGCGGTGCCTGCTGCCCCGGAGTTACCACGACCAGCGCGGCATCAGGAGCATGTTTCAGGCCATAGCCGACATCAATGCCTTCCGCGTCGACCGGGATCGGCTCGATCGACAACTTAACAAGATCGAGACCATGCCGCGTGAACGGGAAACCTGGATCTTCCATCCAGACCTTCTTCCGCTCGAGGCCGAGAACACGGAGCGCCAATCCGAGACCGCTGCCAAAACCGCCCGTAATGATGATCTGAGAAGGGGAGCATTCGAACCCGCGCGCCAGCGCAAGGTACGCCGCGATCTCACGGCGCAGATCCAGTTCGCCGCGCGGATCCGGATAAAGCGGCGGAGCGCTCATTTCAGCGCGAACGGCCCGCGCACGGATCTTCGCGAATAGTTTGGCGGGAAAGGACTCATGCATCGGCACGCCCATCTGGAAAATGGCCGGCCCTGCGGTGAGCTGCTGGTACATTTCCATGAAAGAGCCGGGATCGGGCGCATCTTCCTGCGGAAGGACGACGGCCGGCCGATCCGCGACGCGCGTTCCGGTCGCGCGCGAAGCAACGATCAGTTGGGCGGAAGAGAGTTTTTCATACGCGGCGCGCACGGTACCCCGCGCGACGCCAAGTTGGGCTGCCAAGTCCTGCCAAGAAGGCAGACGAGCTCCCGGAGCGAGCACGCCGCTCTCGATGGCGGCCCTGATGCCTTGTCGGATCTGGTCCGACAGCGGCGTCTTCGCAGATCGGTCAAGCTCCAACCGCAGCGGCTCGGTCATGCCGCCTTGGTACACGATTTTTGTGTGTTCTTGGTGCTTTTCTGTGGTCCAGGGCGGGAGCACCTAGATGTGCAAAGGGAGCATTCACCATGAAAATGCCATCCATATTCGCCGCGGTCTGCGCCGGGCTCGCCATCGCCCTCGCACCGCCCGCCGCTACCTATGGGGCCGGCGAAACGGCCACGTCGCGCTTCGAGCAGACGATCCCGAATATTCCCGGCAAATCGCTGGTAGCCATCGTCGTGGACTATGCCCCGGGCGGGGCATCGCCTTCGCACGTTCATGCCAAATCGGCCTTCATCTTCGGCTACGTCCTGTCGGGAGAAATCGAGTCCCAGGTGAACGATGGCCCGAGGCGAGTCTACCGCGCCGGCGAAAGCTTCTACGAGCCGCCCGGCTCGCGGCATCCCGTCAGCCGTAACGCGAGCCAGACGGAGCCGGCAAAGCTGCTCGCCATCTTCGTTGTCGATACCGACGACAAGGAATTGACCACCCCAGTGAAAGAGAATCCGATCAGAAAGGAGCACTAAAATGAGCAAGCGACTCGACTACAACCAGATCGCACCGGCAGGCGTGAAAGCGCTGGGCGCCGTCTACGGCTACGTCACGCAGAGCAAGCTTCCCGCAGTGCTGGTCGACCTGGTCTATCTGCGTGTGTCGCAGATCAACAACTGCGCCTATTGCCTCGACATGCACACGCGCGAACTGCTCAGGAAGGGGCAGAGCATCGAAAAGCTCGCGCTGCTGCAGGCATGGGCCGAAGCCGGCGATCTCTTCAGCGAGCGCGAACGCGCCGCTCTCGCATGGGCCGAAACGGTTACCCGCGTAGCGGATACCGGCGTGCCGGCGGAAGCGTATGAAGCCGCACGCAAGGTGTTCGACGAGCGTGAGCTGGTCGATCTCACCATCGCGATCAGCGTGATGAATGCATACAACCGCATGGCAATCAGCTTCCGGGCTACGCCGCAAGCTGTGATCCGCAAGGCGGCTTGACGACCCACAGCGCCGATCGCCTTCGCCGACTGAAATCGTAAAGTTTCAAGGGACCTCAAATGATTTCCAGTATCAAAATCCCCGACAGCAAGCTCGCGCGTGAAGCCGCCGAGTTGGTTCGGCAACACGAATCCGAACTGCTGTTCAACCACTCGGTTCGCGTCTTTCTGTTCGGAGCGATGAAGGGTGTCCGACAGAAACTGAAGTTCGATCCCGAACTTCTCTATGTCGCATCGCTATTTCACGATTTGGGGCTTGTCGATGCTTATCACACCGATACTAAGCGTTTTGAAGTCGACGGTGCCGACGCAGCGCGAGAATTCCTCCGCGGCCATGGCATTCCCGACCCGAAAGCCGACTTGGTGTGGGAAGCGATCGCTCTGCACACCACCCCCGGCATCCCCCAATATATGCGGCCCGAGATCGCTCTTACCAACGCAGGTGTCCTGGTTGATGTCATCGGGACCGGATTTGACGAATACACGCCGGAGCAACGCGAGGACGTGATCCGTGCTTTCCCCCGCGGGGATCACTTCAAGAGTGATTTCATCAAGATTCAGACTTGCTCGGCTCTGAAAAAGCCTGTGACGACGTTCGGCACCGTCAACTTCGACTACATCGAAGAGCACGACCCGACATTTCACAGGCCTAATGCATGCGCCAGGATACGCAGCGCGCCTTGGCCAAGCTGAAGGATCGAGCACGTCTGTTGCGAGCGGACCTATCTTATTCCGAGCTTACGCGGCCTTCACCTGAATGGATGGTTGTTCCCATCGAATGACGGCGATCAGCCATGCGCTGCAGCGCCAGCCGCCGAATCTAACACCGAATTTACTGGCCGACGGACAACTCCGACATACATCGCTCTACAGCATTCCCGTGAATGGAGGAGCTTTCGATGTCAAACACCGCACTGAAACTGGCCGTGGTCTTGATGACCGTTTCGTTGCCTGTCACCGCCTTTGCGCAAAGAGGCGCGGCCGCATCGAGCTCAGGTGCTTCGATAAGCGCCTTGAACTCGAGAGGTGCCTTGCTGGGCGCGGCGCAAATGCTGGACCAGAGCGAACGGATCAGGCCTTCTGCCGTTGCCCCGATACCGCCGCCGCGCATTGAGGTTCCGAAGATCCCGCAATTCAAGTGACCGCCCGTTGCCGGCTGCAGCCGCCGACAGCCACGTCAGTCTCCGAGCTGCAGCAGCAACCGGATTTCCGTGCTCGTCAGCGTGCCGCGCTCCAGCGTTTCAACGGCCAGGTCGACCACGTTGAGTGATTTTGGCCGGTCGTAGAAGTACTTGATGTGCCAAACCGGACTGAAGTCCGGCGTGAGGACGAAGTCGCTGCATCGCAGCACCCGCGTCATCAGCTTGACCGCCTCGCGGTTGGTCAGAGGCGCATGCAGCAAGGCGTCGATCAGAACGGCGAGCGTCGTGCCATTGGTCAGCATGACGCGCGCATTTTCGTCACCGTAGACGTATCTCAAAGCGCGGACGATCGCCGCGACCGTGTGCGGGTCCCGCATGGGTGAACCCTTCTGATCGGCAAACAGCCAGACGGCCCGCCTCGCATTTTTCCCGCTCAGCGGGCGCAAAAAAATGCCGAGCGATTGAGTCAGACCCGCGGCACCTTCGGCGGAACGGTTCCTTTCCACAGCCCTTTTCCCTGCAGCCACCCGGCAGGCTGCGAGCCGACCCTTCCTCATGCGCGGACTGTCGTATATGACTAATTTGCCACCAGAACGTGCCGGCGGTTCCAGAATGAACTCCGCGGCATGAAATGGCGTTGTTCGACAGGCAATGACAGGCATTCAACCGGGGAATGGCATGGCACGTGGATTGACGACCGCGCGATCCGGCAACGCGAAGCGGCGCTCTGCAACTGCCGCTATTGCGGCCCTCGCGGCGATGGCCGCACTGGCTGCGCCGACCACCGGCGCCACGGCGCGGCAGCGGCCCGCCTCTCCAACTGAATCGACGGCGCCGCGCGAGGCGGGCGAGCCGATCATGGCGATCGTGTCGATCAAGACCCAGCACGTCACTTTCTACGACGCCGACGGCTGGATCCTGCGCGCGCCGGTGTCGACCGGCACCACGGGACGCGAGACGCCGGCCGGCGTGTTCGCCGTTGTCGAGAAAGACAAGGACCACCGCTCGACCATGTATGACGATGCCGAGATGCCGAACATGCAGCGCATCACCTGGAACGGGATTGCGCTGCACGGCGGGCCTCTGCCGGGCTATGCGGCCTCGCACGGTTGCGTGCGCATGCCGTTCGGCTTCGCGGAGAAGCTGTTCGACAAGACGCGGATCGGGATGCGCGTGATCATCTCGCCGCACGACGCGGCCCCGGTCGAATTTTCTCACCCGGCGCTGTTCGTGCCGAATGCGGAGACCATCGCGGCGGCACCGGCGCGCGCCGAGACGCTGGCCCGCGAGGCCGCGGACGCCGCAAGGGCGGCCGACGAAGCGAAGAAGGCAGCCTCAACAGCGGCGCGCGAGACAGCATCGCTCGCCGCGTCGCTGCGCAAGCTGGAAGGCTTGAAGAAGAGCGCGGATGCCGAATTCGCCTTGGCCGACAAGGCGCTCGCCGCCGCCAAGACGGACCAGGCCAGGACGCGGGCCGAAGACCGCAAGCAAAAGGCGGTGCTCAAGGCCGAGGAAGCGGCGAAGCAACTCGATGCCGCCAAGGCCGAGGCGAGTTCGAAGCCTGATCCCGCCGCCCTCAAGGCCGCCGCCAAAGACGCCGAGACCAAAAAGGCGGCCGCTGCCAAGGCGGCAACCGAGGCGAAGCTCGCGCTCGAACCCGTCTCGGTCTACATCAGCCGCGCGACGCAAAAACTGTACGTGCGGCGCAATACCCATAAGCCGGCGCCGGACGGCGGCGGCGAGGTGTTCGATACCTCCATCGAAGTTCCGATCAAGATCCGCGATCCCGGCAAGCCGATGGGCACGCATGTGTTCACGGCAATGGCGAGCAATGGCGCGGGCCTGCGCTGGAGCGCGGTCACGATCGACAACGGAGACGATGCGAGAAACGCGTTCGATCGCATCACCATCCCCCAGGATGTGCTCGATCGCATCGCGCCGACCGCATTGCCGCGATCCTCGATCGTCATCTCGGACGAACCGCTCAGCAAGGAAACCAACTATCGCACCGAGTTCGTAGCTGTCCTGAGCAACCAGCCACAGGGCGGCTTCATCACGCGCAAGCCTTCCGTCGAGGTTTACGCTGAGGACTCCAGCGGCTGGGGCGACAACGGCTTCGGGTTCTTCTACAATCCCAATGTGAATCGCCAAGCCGGCAATACGCGTCAGCGCGGCGGCGGCCAGTATTACTATCAGCCGCAACAGCCTGGCTACCAGCCGCAACCCGGCTATCAGCAGCGGCCGTTCTTTCCCCAACCGGGCTGGTGATTGCGCAACCTGATCAGATAAAACGCGTCAGCATGCTCGCGCAGCGCCGGCGCATGCCAAAAGTGATGGTTCGGACGCCCAATCGGCGCTTGTCCTTTGCCGGGAACGCAGGCAGAACATTTCTCAACCGACCCTATCCGGAGCTTGAGAACCGTGGCTGAAAACCGGCCTGCCGCCTCGATCGAGGCCGTCGAGAGCGGCCTTGCCGCGCAGGGCTATATCGCGAGCCGGCAGATCGCGACCGCGGTCTACCTCGCACAGCAGATCGAAAAGCCGATCCTGGTCGAAGGCCCCGCGGGCGTCGGCAAGACCGAGCTTGCCAAGGCGATCGCGCATTGGCGCGGGCAGAAGCTGATCCGCCTGCAGTGCTATGAGGGCCTCGACGAGGCCAAGGCGCTGTATGAGTGGAAATACGCCAAGCAGCTGCTCTACACCCAGATCCTGAAGGACAAGCTCGGCGAGGTGCTGGGCGGGGCCGAGACGCTCCATGCGGCGCTGGGTCAGCTGCATGATTTCGGCGACGTGTTCTTCTCCAAGGAATTCGTCGAGCCACGGCCGCTGCTGCAGGCGCTGGAGCAACCGGACGGCTGCGTGCTCCTGATCGACGAGATCGACAAATCCGACGCCGAATTCGAGTCGCTGCTGCTCGAAATCCTCAGTGATTTCCAGGTCACCATTCCCGAGCTGGGCACAGTGTCGGCGGTGGCGCCGCCTACCGTGATCCTCACCTCCAACAGCGAGCGCGACCTTGGCGATGCTTTGAAGCGGCGCTGCCTGCATCTGCATATCGGCTTTCCCGAGCAGAGGCTCGAGGAGCGCATCGTCGAGAGCCGCGTGCCCGGCATCTCGCAGACGCTGCGTCGGCAGATGGTCGCCTTCATCCACGAGATCCGCACACTGGATTTGAAGAAACTGCCGTCCGTGAGCGAGACCATCGACTGGGCGCGCGTGCTGGTGCTGTTGCAGGCCGGCGAACTCGACCACGAGATTGTCAAGGACACGCTCAACGTGCTCCTGAAATACGAGAGCGACATCGAGGCGGCGCTGCCGCAGGTCTCG
>JAEZEU010000073.1 GCA_023432885.1 Pseudomonadota bacterium
CCCTGGATCGTCGACATCGGCGCGTCGCTGATCTCGATGGGCTGCCTGATCCTCTTCCTCCGGGTATGGCAGCCGAAGCAGCTGTGGCTCTCGCCGAAGCTGCGCGGACGCGATGAGTCGGCCGAGACCATGACTGCGGCGGCTCCGCTCGACAAGACGCCGCTCACGCAGAGTCAATTGTGGAGCGCGCTGCTGCCGTGGATCATCGTCTGCATCGTCATGCTGATCTGGGGCAACGGTGCCTTCAAGAGCTGGGCGAACGCGATCTTCACCTGGAACTATCCGGTGCCGGGCCTGCACAACATGATCAACAAGATGCCGCCGGTGGCGCCGGGGCCGACCAAGGAAGGCGCGGTGTTCGCCTTCACCTGGCTGTCCTTTACCGGCTCGGGCATGTTGATCGCGGCGATCATCTCCGGCTTCCTGATGGGGCTGTCGCCGTTGAAACTGGTCAGCCAATATGCCCGCACGATCCGCCTGTGCGCGATTTCGCTGATCACGATATCGGCGATGCTGGCGATCGGCACGCTGACGCGCCTCTCCGGCGTCGACGCCACGCTTGGTCTGGCGTTCGCCGCCACCGGCGTGCTCTATCCCTTCTTCGGCACCTTGCTGGGCTGGCTCGGTGTGGCGCTGACGGGATCCGACACCGCCTCCAATATCCTGTTCGGCAATCTGCAGAGGATCACTTCCGAGCAGATCGGCCTGTCGCCGGTGCTGATGGCAGCCGCCAACTCCTCCGGCGGCGTGATGGGCAAGATGATCGACGCGCAGTCCATCGTCGTCGCTTCAACCGCCACCAACTGGTACGGCCACGAAGGCTCGATCCTGCGCTACGTTTTCCTGCACTCGATCGTGCTGGCGTGCTTGGTCGGCCTGTTCGTGACCTTGCAGGCCTATGTCTGGCCGTTCACGCTGATGGTCCTGCACTAGGCTGCGCGTGCTCCAGCAAAATCCCCGCGACGGAGCGTCGCGGGGATTTTTCAAGCTGTTTTTCTTCGCGGGCCATCTGGCCAAGGCCGCTTTCGTTCCATACAAGGGCGCGGGCTGCGCGGCCCATTCTTGTCGAGAGGTTGCATGGTTCTTGTCACGCGTCTTTTGAAGCCCGTCGCCGTCGCTGCATTGTCCGCAGCGTTTCTCGGTACCGCGCCGCTCAAGGCCCAAGCCCAGGAATTTCCGTTCGGCCTCGAAATGACGCTGGATGCGGCGCGGATGCCGGGCTCCAAGCGTATTCCCTCGCTCGACATCGGCGACAATGGCGAAGTCGTGCTCGAGCTCTGGTGCAAGGGCGGCAAGGGCCAGTTCTCGGTGGCTGGCAATACCATCGTCTTCGTTCCCGGCGCGATGGAAAACCGCAGCTGCCCGCCGGATCGCGCGCAGGCCGATGACGAGCTGATCGCTGCGCTCGGTGATGCCGCAACGTGGCGGCGGCAAGGCGATTTCGTCACGCTGATCGGCAGCAAGCAGCTGCGCTTCAGGATCAATACGAATTAGGTCTTCTCGCTTCGTCCCGCTTTGCGGGCAAAAGCCGGAATCCAAGCAAAGCTTGAATTCCGGTTGAGGGAAGACTCTCGGCGAGACCTTCGGCCGGGGAATTTGCGGATCGAGAGAGGCCGACTCACTTCACTTCCACACCGACTTGTCGGCGTCCCAGCGCTGGCCCTTCAGTTCCCTTGTGAGCGCCTCGATCGAGCCGTTGTCGTCCTCGGGCTCGGCGCCTTCGTCGTCGGCGGCGCCGGAATCGTCCGAGAGGTTGAGTTTCGGCCCGGAGCCTTCGTCCGCCGTCGTGGTGACCGGGCTCGACACCCATAGCATCAGCCTGTCGGAGGCGCCCGGCTTGTCCGGGGATACCTGGGCCGAAACCTGCACCGTCTCGGTAAGTCCGAGCGCGGGATAGATCTGGCTCGGCCGCTTGAAGGTCAGCGTCAGCCTGCCGGTATTGGCGTCCCAGGCCGAGCCGGCCGGCGTTGCCGCGAGAGTCTTGCTCAGCACGCCCGATATCGCCGTGGCGAGCTTCTCGCGGTTGAGCTTGTCGCCGTCGCGCCAGCCGGCCGCCGCAAAACGGATCGCGCGATCCATCTCGACGATGCCGCTGGTCCAGCCCGCCAGCGTGACGCCGGGCGTCGCCTTCAGCTTGGCGACGAGGGCGGCGGCGCGCTGGGGATCGACGGTGAGATTGATGGTCTGCTCGTCTGCGCGCAGCTCGTCGCATGACACCGAGAGGCTGTTCACGGACACTTCGAGCGACTCGCCCTTCAGGCTCTTGAGGAAATCGAGCACCGATTCCAGCTTTACCCGCACGCCGACCGATTCCGGCGAAACCTCGGTGAAATCCGCCGGGCTCGGCGTGATGCCGTCGTCGCGGGTCTGGCTTTCGAGAAATTCCTTTTCGCTGAGGTCGGAATTATCCGATGACGCCACCTCGTTGACCTTCTGCCCGACGGTGATCTGGCCGCGGAATTCAAAGGTGTCCCCAGTCGCCTTGCGCGTCAGCTTCACGGTGACGGGCTGCTTGTCGCCAAGGCTCTGCGCGGTGCCGGTGAGGTTACCTCCGCTGACAGTGAGGTTGGCGACGAACCGGTCCTTGCGCTCGGCTCCCTTCTCGACGGGGTAGCAGACGTCGAGCGTGGCTGCGGTGACGGTCTTGCCCTGCCGCGTCTCCTTCAGGATCACGTCGGCGGCGTTGTCCATCAACCCGTCGATCGCGGTGAAGTAGCGCACCTCGCCGCCGGCGGGCGCCGCCTTCGCGGGCGGCTGCTTGGCCTGCGCGAACGCAAGCTCGGGCGAGAGGGCCACAAGTCCGAACAGGCAGAGCAGGAGCGGGCGCATCGCAATAGTTCCTTTGGGACAGAATCGGCCAGCGGGAACCTACCAAACCCCGATCTCATCGGCCAAAAAGAAGGCCGCCCGGAGGCGGCCTTCGATCGGCTGATGCGGAAAGCTGGGGGCCTCAGAAGCCCATGCCGCCCATTCCGCCCATGCCGCCGCCGCCCGGCATCGCGGGTGCGGCCGCTTCCTTCGGCAGTTCGGCCACCATGGCTTCGGTCGTCACCAGGAGGCCCGCAACCGATGAGGCGTCCTGCAGCGCGGTGCGCACCACCTTGGCGGGATCGATGATGCCCTTCTCGACCATATCGACATACTGCTCGGTCTGCGCGTCGAAGCCGAAGGTCTCCGACTTGTTCTCGAGGATCTTGCCCACCACGATCGAGCCTTCGAGGCCGGCGTTTTCCGAGATCTGACGCAGCGGGGCTTCCAGCGCCTTGAGCACGATGTTGATGCCGGCCTGGACGTCGGGATTGTCATTGGACAGACGCCCAACCGCCTTCTTGGAGCGCAGCAGCGCCACGCCGCCGCCCGGCACGATGCCTTCCTGCACAGCCGCGCGGGTCGCGTTCAGCGCGTCCTCGACGCGGTCCTTCTTCTCCTTGACCTCGACCTCGGTCGCGCCACCGACCTTGATCACCGCGACGCCGCCGGCGAGCTTGGCCAGCCGCTCCTGCAGCTTCTCGCGGTCGTAGTCGGAAGTGGTCTCCTCGACCTGCGCCTTGATCTGGGCGACGCGGGCCTCGATGTCCTTCTTCTTGCCGGCGCCCTTGACGATCGTGGTGTTCTCCTTGTCGATCACGACCTTTCCGGCGCGGCCCAGCATGTTGATGGTGACGTTCTCCAGCTTCATGCCGAGCTCGTCGGAGATCAACTGGCCGCCGGTGAGGATCGCGATGTCCTCCAGCATGGCCTTGCGGCGGTCGCCGAAGCCCGGCGCCTTGACGGCGGCAACCTTGAGGCCGCCACGGAGACGGTTAACCACCAGCGTCGCCAGCGCTTCGCCCTCGACGTCCTCGGCGATGATCAGAAGCGGACGGCCGGACTGCACCACGGCTTCCAGAACCGGCAGCATGGCTTGCAGTCCGGACAGCTTCTTCTCGTGCAGGAGCACGAAGACGTCATCGAGCTCCGCGGTCATCTTCTCGGCATTGGTAATGAAGTAGGGCGACAGATAGCCGCGGTCGAACTTCATGCCCTCGACGATGTCGACCTCGGTCTCCAGCGACTTGTTTTCCTCGACGGTGATGACGCCCTCATTGCCCACCTTCTGCATGGCCTGGGCGATCATCTTGCCGATCGCGCTGTCGCCGTTGGCCGAGATGGTGCCGACCTGGGCGACTTCAGACGATGCCGCCACCGGCTTGGCGCGCTTCTCCAGGTCCTTGACCACGGCGGCGACCGCGATGTCGATGCCGCGCTTCAGGTCCATCGGGTTCATGCCGGCGGCAACGGCCTTGGCGCCCTCGCGCACGATCGCCTGCGCCAGCACGGTCGCGGTGGTGGTGCCGTCGCCGGCCGCGTCATTGGTCTTGGAGGCGACCTCGCGCACCATCTGCGCACCCATGTTCTCGAACTTGTCCTCGAGCTCGATCTCCTTGGCGACGGTGACGCCGTCCTTGGTGATGCGGGGCGCGCCGAACGACTTGTCGATGACGACGTTGCGGCCCTTGGGTCCGAGCGTCACTTTCACCGCGTTGGCGAGAACATCGACGCCGCGCAGCATGCGATCGCGCGCCTCGCCGTGAAATTTTACGTCCTTGGCAGCCATTGGAATTTACTCCTGAAGATGAAACCGTTGTTTCTAGCGTCATGGCCGGGCTTGACGCGGCCATCCACGACCTTCTCGGCAAGCGGCACCAAAAGACGCGGATGCCCGGGTCGACCCCAGGCATGACGAATGGGGCAGTGCGTTACGCCAGCACGCCCATGATGTCGGACTCCTTCATGATCAGGAGTTCCTCATTGTCGATCTTGACCTCGGTCCCCGACCATTTGCCGAACAGCACGCGGTCGCCGACCTTGAGGTCGATCGGGATCAGCTTGCCAGTCTCGTCGCGGCCGCCGGGGCCGACGGCGACCACCTCACCCTGGGAGGGCTTTTCCTTGGCGGTATCCGGGATGATGATGCCGCCCTTGGTTTTCTCTTCGGCATCGATGCGCTTGACCACGACACGGTCGTGCAGCGGGCGGAATTTGGATTTGGCCATGACGCTCCCTCAAGACTTCGGTTTTCAGTTCCGGTTCACGGGAACCGGCGTGTAATGCGGGCCATAGCAGGCGCCTGGGCGGCAGGCTGGCCAGCAGTTTAGCAATCGCGATTTAGGAGTGCTAATGTGAGGCGGGAAATATGTTGTGGTGAAAGTTCTGTCAAGCAAGGTGGTTAAGGCCTTGGTGAGGCCAATATAGCATGGTGGTTCGGAGCCGGTGTCGGGGACCCGGGCGGAAATCGTCCGAGGCCGTTGCCCCGGCTGGTGTTTTGCGCTTGGTTGCGGACGGGTGCGGCCATTGGAGTGTGTTGGGGGGATGCCCATGATCAGGTCAGGTAACGCGCGTTCATTGGCGAGCCTTGCCGTTGTTTCGATGCTTTCGGTCTTCCTGGCCGGCTGCGAGACCACGAACCTCGGCGGTATGTTCGGCTCATCGACGCCGGCAGCGGCGCCGGAGCCGGGCGTGGCGCCGGAAATGCCTGCAACCATCCGCGCCGACGAGATCGTCGGCCGTTGGGGGCTCGCTTCCTACCAGGATCCGAAGGACCGGGCCCGCACCGAGGCGATGGCGCGTTCGCAGTGCAAGCAGCCCTATGTCATCACCGCCGGCGGCTCCGGCGGCGTCATCATGCATCTGGCCGACCAGGCCACCCCGCAGGAATTGCGGCTGAAGGGTAGCCCGAGCGGCAAGAACTACATCGGCCCCGCCGGCCCCACCCCGGGCGAGCAGGATCGCGAGATCGTCTCCTTCGACGGCCGCGTGATGGTCACGCGCTTCGTCGAGAAGGACGCCGGCACCCGCTACGGCAACATGGTCTACGTTCGCTGCGCACCGCGGGCGTGAGCCAAGCGCGTCATTGGCTACGTATTTCGTCATGGCTAGGGACAAGCCTGGACAAGCCCGGGCATGACGACTGAAGAAAACGCCGGTCCCGAGAGCCGGCGTTTTTCTTGATCCGTGTACCTCGTCTCAATTGAACATCGCGTCGATGTCGTCCTGGGAGGCGTGGCCGGCGTCGCCGTCGAGCTTCGGGCCATTGAGCAGCTTGGCGTCGCCCTCGCGGGTATCGATGATCGGCGGTGCGTGCGCCTTGATGGCGTCGACGCCGCCCCAGATGTTCATCATCTCGTAGATGTGCTGCTCGATGAACTTCATCGTGTTCATCACCTTGGAGATGCGCTGGCCGGTGAGGTCCTGGAAGTTGCAAGCCTCGAAGATCGAGACGACGCGCTCCTGGATCTCCTCGGAAAGGATTTTCTGCTGGTCGAGCGAGGTGTTCTTCGACAGAACGCCGGCGGCATTGTCGATCGACTCGGCCGCCTCCAGGATCTGTTGCGTTGCCTGCTCGGTCCCGCCGACCACGGCGCCGAGCTCTCCGTTGACCTTGGCCATTTCCTCGCCGTTGAAGCTCTTGCCGTGCAGCACCGCGATCTCGCGCTTGGTGCGGCTGATGGCATCGTGGATCAGGTCGAGTTCGACCTTGAGCTTCTCGCACTGTTCGATCTGGGCGCGGTAGGTTTCCAGCAGCGCCCGGGTTTCAGAGATCTCGCGGTTCGCCGCTTCCTCGACCGTTTCCGTGGCCTTGCGCGCGGGTGCGGCCATCTGGGCGCGGATCGCGCGCAACTCGGTCATGATCTCGCGGTGCATCGGGCCGACATCGACCTCGTGATCTGCTGGCATCACCATCGGCGCGTCGCCGAGAGTGGCTTGTTCGACACGAAAGCGTTTGCGATTGACCGACATGGTTGTTCTTCCCACCCCTTCTCTTCGCACTCTTTCTAGACGGATGCCTTTTAACGTGAGGTTCACGCGGGGAACCGGAATGGCGGCGTAAACTACCGACGCGCAAACAAGCGATTAACCATACGCTTTGCCCATTCACCGAAAATAAACGCTAGCTGACAAAAGCGCCTCGGCATGGCGGCGTGGTGAATCGAAACGCCGTTTCCGTTTACCGAACCGATTAGGTTTTCATTTGTAGTGAATCGCGTGTGAACGGCGCGTGTCCTGCGCGCCATCAAAGACGAACAGTACAGAGTACGTCGATGTCGAAAAATTTCGCTCTCGCGCTCCTGGCGAGCGCCTCCATACTTTGCGCCACCATCGATCCCGCCGTCGCGCAGTACAGCCAGCGTATGGCCTCCAGCAATCTGGGCGGCGGCTTCATTGAATTTTTGTTCGGCGATGCGCCGCGTGGCGGCCGCTACGAGCAGATGTATCAGCAGCAGCCGGACGTCGGCTATGACGGACGGCGCCTGCCGCCGATGGATCCGCAAGGCTATTACCGCCAGCAGGAGATGGACGAGCCTTCACAGCGCGCCTTCGATCCCAGATACAACAAGCAAGTGGTGGACTATCACGGCAAGGAAAGCCCCGGCACGATCGTGATCGATACGCCGAACAAGTTCCTCTACCTGGTGCAGGGCGATGGCAAGGCATTGCGCTACGGCGTCGGCGTCGGACGGCCGGGATTCACCTGGGCGGGCGTCAAGACGATCTCGGCCAAGAAGGAATGGCCGGCCTGGACGCCGCCGCCGGAAATGCTGGCGCGGCGCCCCGACCTGCCGCGGCACATGGAAGGGGGCCCCGATAACCCGCTCGGCGCGCGCGCCATGTATCTCGGCACCTCGCTCTACCGCATCCACGGCTCCAACGAGCCCTGGACCATCGGCACCAACGTCTCCTCGGGCTGCATTCGGATGCGCAACGAGGACGTCATCGACCTCTACGGCCGAGTCGGCGTCGGGACCAGGGTGGTGGTGATCTGAGAGCTTGGACCGTTTTCCCGGCTCGCGCTTCGTTTGGCCGGGACGATGAAGTGGGACAGACAAGACGGCCGCCGATCGGGGCGGCCGTTCTGCTTTGCGCGCAATCCGCGCCGACGCGCGCAATACGTCCGCCAATGGACGCCGTTCGGGCGGCGCAGCTATGGGCACAGGGTAAGCCCTGAGCCCGAGTTTGGAACTTATCTGGCGCGCGCAGGTTTTTGTTCCTTAACTCGGAGGTCGTGCAGATGAAGCCCTTCCTGATGGCGCTCGCTGCTGCACTCGCAAGCAGCACTTTCGCGCATGCTGACGCCCCGGTGACGCCGGCAGAGGCCGAGAAAATCAAGGCTGCCTTGGAAGTCCTGGGCTGCACCGGCGGCAAGATGGAAAAGGAGAGCGAGGCGAGCGGTTACTTTGAAGTCGACGATGCCAAATGCAAGGACGGTCAGTTCGACATCAAGCTCGACAAGGACTTCAAGTTGATCTCGATGAGTCGCGACTGACCATGCTTGGGACTTGTCCCACAGCAGCGCTTTCCGAGACATCGAAGGCCGGGTAACGCCGCCCTGACCAAACCAGAGCGGCCGCCCGATCGGGCGGCCGTTCCGTTACGCTATTCGACTTGGACGCAGGCAGCGCTTACGCGTAATCGCTGTCGCCATCGTCGAAACCGTCGTCATGGTCCATATCGTCCTCGTCCCCGTAATCCTCGTTCGAGGCATAATCCTGGTTTGAGGACTGCTCGTCATACATGCCTTGGCGCGTGCCGGAGTTGCCGATGTCGTTGATCCCGGCATCCTTCGCCAGATCGCCACCGCCAGCCTGGTCACCCCACGGCCTGCGGTCTTCGACGCCGCCGCTGCGACCTGCGGTATCGCCAAAGGTCTGCTGGCCGCCGCCCATCATGCCGCGGATGCTGTTGAGCAGGAGCGAGCCGCCGACCATGCCGGCTGCGGCTGCGGCCGCCGTGCCCAGGAACGAGCCGCCGCCAGCACCGGGCACAGGCGGAGGCTGCTGCGGCCCGCCATAGGACTGGCCATAACCGGGCGCCTGGCCGTAGCCGGGCGGCAAAGCCTGTCCGGTGTTCCAGGCTGGCCGGTTACCGGCATTGGGTACCGAGCCCCGCTGCGGCGGGGTTTGGGACTGATCCTGGAACCGATCCCGGGACTGACCTTGACCGAGAATCGCATCGCGCATGGTATCGAGGAAGCCGCCGGACTGCTGCTGCGGGGGGCCGCCGGCTTCCAGCTCCTCGATACGCGCGTTGGCGCGCTTGAGCGCCTCATCCTGCACCAGCACCGTCTGCACCAAAGCGTAAGTTCCGTTCGGCGCGCGCCGCAGGCCTTCCATGATGGCGGCCTCGGCGTCGCGATCCCGCGGCGAGTTCTCCAGCTTCGAAAGCCGGTCGAACAGATCGTCAATCAGTTGGCGTTCCTGCGGTGTCATGGCGAATCTCCTCCGCTTCGCGAGCCGAAGCGCCAGGAATCTATGGGACCTTTCGGCCGCCAGTAGGGGGAAGCGCAGAATTAATTTTCTGTAAGCGACAACGTGACCGGTCGATTTTTGCGGACGGTATCAGCTCAACGTCACCTTATTCGCGGCCATCAGCGCCGGAAACTGCTCGCTCGCCAGGAACATGTGCTCATGCTCGCGCTGGGTGGTCAGCGGGTCGAGGCCCTCAAGCGTGTCATCGACGAAGCCGGGATGGCACATCACGAGCGCACCATCCGGCAGGCCGTGCAGGAATTGCTGCATCAAGGCGGCGAAATCGGGCCTGCGCAAATAATCATAGGCGCCGGCAAAGGCCGTATTGAAGGCGATGCCGGCGCGTGCGGCACGCTTGCGGAATTGGCGGCTGAGCGCATCCAGCAGCAACGCCTTGGGCGAGTTCAGCCGCTTCAGGAGCGGCCGATTGCTCCCGCCTTGGCGGACCCACGCGCCGGGCGCGCTCGCGGCCGTCGCGGCAAGAAAAGCATCGCGGACCACCGGGAAAAGCTGGGCATGTTGGTGGCCGTCGGCGAAGTCAGGGGCGCGGCCGAACAAGTCGCCGAATGCGGAAAATTGCGCCGCGATTTCGGACTGGATGATTTCGCGATCGAGCCGGCGGACGAGACCCCGCTGCAGCATTGTCGGCAGCGGCAGGAACATGCCACCATCGGCGGGCCTGAAGTGCATGGTGAGGGGACGGAACGGGGCGGTCAGCGTGACATGCAAGCCGACGCTGCAGCGGTTGCCGCGCGCATGGCGTTCGGCCACGACGTCCTGCAGCGCCGCCACGTCGTTGCGGCCGATCGCCGGCCCCACCATCATCACCGATGTGGCATTCAGACGGCCTTTCGCGATGAGGTCGCAAATGGCGCGGTTGACGCCGGGGCTGATCCCGTAGTCGTCCGCGCACAGCCAGATGCGGCGCGACGCCGAGTTCATTCGGCGGCTTCGCTGGCTTTGTCGCCGGCATCGTTGCCAGTTCTGGCGTCCGCGCGCTTCTCGCTGTGCTCGGCAATGAAGTAGATCGGCCGGGCCTTCAGCTCGGAGAGGATCTTGCCGATATATTCGCCGAGCACGCCGATCATGATCAGCTGCACGCCGCCGATCGTCATCAGGCCGACCATGAGCGAGGGATAGCCGGGCACCTGCTTGCCGGTGGTCAAGACTTCCCACACAATCGACAGGCCGAACAGGAATGCCAGGCTCGCCAGCAGCACCCCGAGCAGGCTGGCAAAACGCAAGGGCGCCACCGAGAACGAGGTGAGTCCTTCGATGGAAAGGCCGATCAGGCGGCCGGCGCTGAACGTGGTCACGCCATGCGTGCGGGGCGCCGGCTCGTAGTCGACGCGGATCTGGCGGAAGCCGATCCAGGTCGCCAGCCCCTTGAAGAAGCGATTGCGTTCCGGCAATTGCCGCAGCGCCGCTGCGGCGCGCGGCGACAGCAGGCGGAAGTCGCCGGCATCCTCCGGGATCTTCTGCCGCGCGCCCCAATTCACCAGGGCATAGAAGCCGTGCACGGCAACGCGCCGCAGGAACGGCTCGTTGTCGCGATGCGCCTTGGCGGTATAGACCACGTCATAGCCGTCATCGACCCAGTGTCCGACCAGTTGCTCGACGAGGGAAGGGGGATGCTGGCCGTCGCCGTCCATGAACAGCACTGCGCCGCGGCGGGCATGGTCGAGGCCGGCCACCAGCGCCGCCTCCTTGCCGAAATTGCGCGACAGCGACACCACCTGGACGTCGAGCGCATCAGCCGGCAGGCTGCGCGCGATCTTCAGCGTGTCGTCCTGGCTGCCGTCATCGACATAGATCACTTCGCAGGCAAGCTGCCAGCGCATTGCCAGCGTGCGCGCCAGCCCTGCGAGCCGCTCGTGCAGGGCGGCCAGCCCCGCCGCCTCGTTATAGACGGGCACGACGATTGACAGCCCTAGCGCCGCAGCATTCGCCGCGTTCGTGGACAGTTTAGAGACATCGCTACCGAGCTTCATTCCATCAGGCTCCAACCAGCCCAAAAGCATATGCTACCTGCCGCGAACTGTCGCCACGATGAACAGGCTTAAATTCCGTTCACCGGCGAAGGAATGCCTCCAGCCTGGCAAACAGCGGGTTCTGGCGGTCCAGCACGTAGTCCAGCGAGGCGATCGAGACCGTATCCGCCCCATGGTCGCGCAGGAAACTGCCGAGCGCGTAGAGCTGGGCCGGCGGGCAGTGCAGCGTCAGCATTCCCGAGGAGGTCGGGCCGCCGAATGGGGCCACCACACCGAAGCGGTTATGCGCCTCGCTCAAGAGCTTGTCGTTGCAGCCGGCAAAGCGCGTGCGCACCTCGCGATACTTGCTGGCCCGCGCGCGTGCGGCGATGTGGTCGAGGATGACGCGCGCGCTCTCGCGCGTCGCCTCGTTCCACTCGGCTTCGCGCGAGGCAACGAGGTTGGCCTGGCTGCGCAGGATCACGCCGTCGTCGAGCACCTTCAGGCCGTTGGCGGCGAGAGTCGCGCCCGTGGTGGTGATATCGACGATCATTTCCGCCGCGCCGGTCGCAGGCGCTCCTTCCGTGGCGCCGGCGCTCTCGACGATGCGGTAGTCGACCACGCCGTGGCTGGCGAAGAAATTCCGCGTCAGGTTGATGTATTTGGTCGCTACCCTCATCCGGCGATTATGTTGCGCCCGGAATCCGGTGGTGACGTCATCGAGATCCGCCATGGTGCGCACGTCGATCCAGGCCTGGGGGACGGCGACCACGACGTTGGCGCTGCCGAAGCCGAGGCTGTCGATCAGCAGCACGCGCTTGTCGGCATCGGGAATGCTCTCGCGCACGAGGTCCTCGCCGGTGACGCCGAGATGCACGGCGCCGCGCGCCAGATTCGACGCGATCTCGCTTGCCGAGAGGTAGGCGATCTCGACATTGTCGAGGCCCGGAATGGTGCCGCGATAGTCGCGCGCGCCGCCGGCTTTGGTCAGCGCAAGGCCGGAGCGCGTGAAGAACGCTTCGGCGTTTTCCTGCAGGCGGCCCTTCGAAGGCACCGCCAGTACGAACGGGACCGTCATGCCGCGTCCCCGTTCTTGCCGGCTTTGACCAGCGCATCGACCCAGATCGAGAAACCGACGGCGGGGATCGGCGCAGCCGAGCCGAGCTGCGTCATCAGGCCATCATAGCGCCCGCCCGCGACCAGCGGCTCCGTTCCATTGCCCTTGTGGTGCAGTTCGAACTCGAAGCCTGTGTAGTAATCGAGCCCGCGGCCGAACGAGGTGGAGAAGCGGGTTTTCCTGACGTCGATGTCGCGCTTGGCCATGAAACCGATGCGGCTCTCAAGCTGGTCGATCGCCGCTGATATGTCGAGTTTGGCGTCGGACGCCAGCGCGCGCAGTTGCGCGACGGCGCCGTCCGGCTCCCCGGCAATCGCAAGAAAGCGCTTGATGATGCTGATTGCGTCGCGCGGGAGCGCGCCGCCCTTCAGCGTCGCCTGTTCGAGGAAGCGGTCGGCGATCTCCGCCACCGTGCGCCCGCCGACATTGGTGGTGCCGGCGATCGACATCAGGTCGGTGACCAGCGCCAAAGCCGCCTTCCGGTCGGAGCCGGCAAGCGCCGCCAGCACGCCCTCATATTCGTTGCGGCCCGGTGCGGTCGGCAAGGTCAGCCGCTCGATGTCGTCGGTGAGGCTGAGCTTGCGGTTGAAATCCTTGATCAGCCGGCGCCGCCATACCGGATAGAGATCGAGCGCATCGATCAGCGCGGTGAACAGTGCGACGTCGCCGGTGCGGATTTCCACATCCTTCAAGCCAAATGCGGCGGCCGCCTGCAGCGCCAGCGCCAGCATCTCGGCATCGGCCGCAGGGCGATCCTGCCGCCCGAAAGACTCGATGCCCGCCTGCAGGAACTGGCTCTTCCGGCCGCTGCGATAGCGGAACACCGGGCCGAGATAGGAAAAGCCCGCTGCATGGCCGGCGCGCGGCGAGGCCAGATAGTCCCGCGCCACCGGGATGGTCAGGTCGGGCCGCAGGCAGAGGTCCTCGCCGGTGGCATCCGTCGTCAGGTACAGGCTCTTGCGGATGTCCTCGCCGGAGAGGTCGAGGAAGGGATCGGCTGGCTGGAGGATGTCGGGCTCGGAATGGACGTAGCCGGCCTGCGCAAAGGATTGCAGCAGGGTGTCCGCCCAGGTGGCGGAGGGGGGCGCGGTTACGTTCATCGGACTGGTCCAGATCGTCGGAAAGGCTGGTTCCAACAGGGGGTTAAGCGGTTCCAAATGGGATTGTCGCGCGAGCCATTAGCACGGCCCGCCCCGGGATACGACA
>JAEZEU010000203.1 GCA_023432885.1 Pseudomonadota bacterium
CCCCCGCCCTCCCCCGCAAGGGGGGAGGAAACACACCTTCGCAAGCGGACAAGTCTTGGCCCACCTCTGCGCCGTGAGCCAACGTGAACCGCTTCAAGCATTCGGACCGGATCGCGGCGGTGATTGCGGTCGGGACCGCCATCCTGGTCGCGGCTCCCGTCATCTCGATCATTGTGCTCGCGATGCAGCCCGCGCCGGATGTCTGGCAGCCTCTGATCGAATACGTGCTGCCGCGGAGCCTTCTCGATACCGCCCTGCTGCTCGGCGGCGTCGCTACGCTGTCGCTCGCCATCGGCACCGGGACCGCGTGGGCGGTCTCGCTGCACGAATTCCGCGGCCGGGCGATGCTGCTGTGGCTGCTGCCGCTGCCGCTCGCGATTCCCACCTATCTCGCCGCTTACGTCTATGTCGACCTGTTCGAGCCGCTGGGCCTTGTCCACCGGGCGCTCGCCGCCTCGTTTACGCCGCAGGATGCGGTGCACCTGCTGCCCAACTTGCGCTCGCTTCCCGGCGCCGTCGTCGTGATGGCGCTGGTGCTCTATCCATACGTCTATCTTTCCGCGCGTGCGATGTTCCAGCTCCAGAGCGCGGAGTTCACCGAAGCCGCCAGAACGCTCGGCGCTGGCCGCTGGACCATTTTCTGGCGCGTCTCGCTGCCGATGGCACGGCCGGCGCTGGCGGTGGGCGTTGCGCTGGTGTCGCTGGAAACCCTCAACGACATCGGCGCCAGCGAATATCTCGGTGTTCGCACCCTCACCGTGTCGGTGTTCACGACCTGGCTCAACCGCGGCAGCCTCGCCGGCGCCGCCCAGCTTTCGTGCCTCATGCTGGCGATCGTGGCCGGCCTGATCGCGATAGAACGTTACGGGCGGCGCAATGTCACGACGGAATTCTCCGCGGAAAGCCCGCGGCTCACGCAGCGGACTCTTCTTGCGGGACTGAAAGGCTGTTGCGCGCTGACGGCCTGTCTCGTGCCGGTCGTCCTTGGCTTCCTGGTGCCGCTGGCCTTTCTCGCGCACCAGAGCTTCAGGCGCGGCTTGCTTGCGAATTTCGACGCGGCCTTGTGGCGCGATGCCTTCAACTCGGTGGCATTCGCGAGCCTTGCCACGCTAGCTGCACTCCTGCTCGGGTTTGCGACCGTTCTCGCCTGGCGCTGGCGTCCGAACGCGTTGCGCTTCGCCGCCATGAACATCGCACAAACCGGCTACACGCTGCCCGGACTGGTGCTGGCGATCGGCCTGCTCGCCCCCCTGCTCGCCGTCGACAACACCCTGAGCGCGATCGCCGGCTGGCTCGGACGATCGCTCAGCGGACTGATCATCGTCGGCTCCGGCGCCGCCGTGGTCATCGCCTATGTGATCCGCTTTCTCGCGGTGCCGACCGGCTTCATCAAGGCGGGCTTCGAGCGGATTCCGCGCGACTATGACGACAGCGCGCGCGCCGCCGGCGCAGGCCAGAGCACGACGATGCGACTAATCCATCTGCCGCTGCTGCGCCCCGCCATGCTGGGCGCGGTCATCGTGGTGTTCGTGGATTGCCTGAAGGAATTGCCCGCGACGCTGCTGCTGCGGCCGCTGAATGTCGAAACGCTCGCCACCTCGATCTACCAATACGCCAGCCGCGGCAGTTTCGAGGAAGGCGCGCTCGCGGCACTGCTGATCGTCGCCGCCAGCATCGGCCCGGTGGCGTGGCTGACGCGGTTCTCGGACATGCCGAGCGGCCCGGCCTAGATCGCCGGCGCAAGCCGGTTAAGAGCCATCAGGTGCCGATCGCAGCGGCACACCAAGCGCGCTGCCAACCAATACGATCCTAGTCCTGCGCCGCGCCAACGGTGTCGGCCATCGTCGCCTTTCGCGCTCCCATGGGCTTCTGAGGGGGCGTCGTCGTGTCGCGCGCGGTCTGATGCTCCATCTCCGCATCGAGCTCGGCTCCGATCAGGATCACGATCGCGGACAGCCAAATCCACATCATGAAGCCGATCACCGCGCCCAGCGAGCCGTAGGTCTTGTTGAAGGATCCGAAGCTTTCTGCGTACCACGAGAACAGGATCGAGGCGGCCAGCCATCCCAGGGCGGCAAATGCGCTCCCCCAGGTGATCCAGCGCCACTGCGCCTTTTCGCGCGAGGGTCCAAGGCGATAGATGAGCGCAATTGCCAGAGTGACGATCACAAACAGCGCCGGCCACCTCCCGACGCGAACGGCGATCTCGGTGAAGTCGGAGAGGCCGAGATATTTGAGCGCCGGGGGAAGCACCACCATGGCTGCGATCGCGAGCAGCACGAACAATATCCCTGCCACCGTGAATGCGAGAGAGATTGCATTGAGCTTGATAAAGCTGCGCTTCTCCTGTTCGGAGTAGACGACATTGAGCGTGTCGAAGATCGACTTGATCGCCGCATTGGCGCTCCACAGGGACACGCCAAGGCTCACCAGGAAGGTCAGTCCAAGTCTGTCCCGCGGCTGCGAAGCGACGCGCGTCAGCTGATCGTGAACGACATCGATGGCGCCACTGGGCAGTAAGCCGGAAAGCTTATCGAGTTGAGTCGCAAGGCTGCCGGGATCGGAGAACAGGCCGTAGATGGCCACGAGCGCCGCAATCGCGGGAAAGATCGCAAGCAGGGTGTAGAACGTCACGCCGGCCGCCATCGCCACCACCCGATGATCGGAGATGTTCCGGTACGTGCGCAGCAGGATGTCCTTCCAGCCGCGGGGCGGAATCTCGGATGGCGATGTTGCGAGCCGGCCGCGCGCCTGGTCAGACTGCGGCTGCTCCTCATGGACTGCCTTCGCCTTGGCATCGACCTTGCGTGCACCCGCCTGCGCGGCTTGTTCGGTCTGGTTGATTGCGTCTGCAGCACCCATGTTTCGTCCCTCCCAACGTTCGAGGACCGCTCACGGTGAATATCGGCCGCGCCGTTCAGCCGCCATTCCTTGGAGCCAACAGGGCCACCGGGGCGATGTTCCTGGCAGACGAAAAAAACGCGTCAGCTGTTGTCGACCTCGCGCATGCGGTCTCGGCCTTCGCCTGCCAATGCTTCCGATGGCGCTCAGGAGCCTGGAACAAAAACGGCCGCCGGACGACTTCGGGCGCAACGCGAGCGCTGAAGGCAAAACCGCCCGCGCAAAAGGCGGTGACCAAGTGAGCCCTTCAGGGCTCGCATGCCGGATCGCGATTCTCTTCGGCGAGGAGGAAGCCTGCCTTGGCACAAGAGTGCTATGCCGGATCAGAGCCGATGAGGAACGAGATCGATGCCGGTTCCGCGCGGCAGGTCCCGTCCTCGCTGCCAACGGGGCACGCACGGCGACGCGGCGGCTTCACCTTCCGGTTCGGCGATGATGAATTGCGAGACGCCGCACGACCGGAACTGCGCTGCAAGCGATACGCTCGTTCAATGCGAGGCACCATGGCTCGTCGCCGCCGAGCGCGGTGTCGAACCAGCCGCGCGGCAGCGATTCTTGAGCGCGTGGGGCGGATCGCCGGTGACCGCCGCCCCACAAGACTCTACGCGTTCTTCAGCGCGACGCGGAATTCGGCCTGGGTCTTGGACTTGACCTCGTCGAGGGTGACGCCATCGGCGAGTTCGATCAGCGCCATGCCGTCCTTGCCGTGCTTGTCGATGGTGAACACCGCAAGATCGGTGACCACCATGTCGACCACGCGCTCGCCGGTGAGCGGCAGGTTGCATTTTTTCAGCAGCTTCGGGCCATCCTTGGCGGAATGCTCCATGACCACGACCACGCGCTTGACGCCCGCAACGAGATCCATGGCGCCGCCCATGCCCTTCACCATTTTGCCGGGAATCATCCAGTTGGCGAGGTCGCCGTTCTGCGCCACCTGCATCGCGCCGAGGATGGAAAGATCGATGTGGCCGCCGCGCACCATCGCGAAGGAGTCGGCCGAGGAGAAATAGCTGGTCGAGGGCAGTTCGCTCACCGTCTGCTTGCCGGCGTTGATGAGATCGGGATCTACCTCGTCCTCATAGGGGAACGGGCCCATGCCGAGCATGCCGTTCTCGCTCTGCAGGTTCACGTCCATGCCGTCGGGGATGTAGTTCGAGACCAGCGTCGGGATGCCGATGCCGAGATTGACGTAGTAGCCGTCGCGCAACTCCTTTGCGGCGCGCGCTGCCATCTGTTCACGGGTCCAGGCCATTTGATTCTCCTCGTGTGACTACGCGGCGGGGCGCGGACGGGTGTTGCGGAATTCGATGTGCTTCTTCGCCGTGCCGACCTCGACGATCCGTTTGACGAAGATGCCGGGCGTATGGATGTGGTCGGGATTGAGCTCGCCGGCCGGCACGAGGTGCTCGACCTCGGCGACGGTGATTTTCGCGGCGGTCGCCATCATCGGGTTAAAGTTGCGCGCGGTCTTGCGGTAGATCAGGTTGCCGGCGGTGTCGCCCTTCCAGGCATGCACGATCGCCAGATCGGCGAACAGGCCGCGCTCCATGACGTACTTCTCGCCGTCGAACTCCCTCACTTCCTTGCCCTCGGCAATCAGGGTGCCGACGCCGGTCTTGGTGTAGAAGGCCGGGATGCCGGCGCCGCCGGCGCGGATGCGCTCGGCGAGCGTGCCCTGCGGATTGAATTCGAGTTCCAGTTCGCCCGCGAGGTATTGCTGCGCGAACAGCTTGTTCTCGCCGACATAGGACGAGATCATCTTCTTGATCTGCCGCGTCTCGAGCAGGCGGCTCAGCCCGATACCGTCGACGCCGGCGTTGTTGGAGACCACGGTCAGGCCCTTGACGCCGGAGTCCCGGATCGCGTCCGACAATGTCTCGGCGATGCCGCACAGGCCGAAACCGCCGGACATGATCATCATGCCGTCCTTGAGAATGCCATCGAGAGCCGATTTGGCGTCGGGGTAGACCTTGTTCATGGGGAATGACCTATGGAGGGGACGGAGGCCTGAAGTTTATAGCTGGCGCATGATCTTCTCGAAAACCGTGCCACTGTTCGTCAACACGGCCCTTCAGGTTCGGACCATGCGCCCGGCCGCACTATTGGGCTTTTATTAGGCGAATTGTTCGCAAGGCGTCAATGACGGGCGCCTGCCGATTTTCCGCGTCACTACGGCCTTGAAAGGGACAAGAAAACCCATCAAGTTGCCGGGGTTAGGGCGCAGAAGGCTGGTGCGCCGCCGTTTTATCAAATCGAGCCGCCAACCTTATCTGGATCATAGCATTGACGATGGCCCAAGGAATGAAGCGCCTGGGGATGCCGGTTGCGGCTTTTTTCGGCGTGGCCGTGCTGGGCCTGATTGCAACGTCATGGTTCCTCAACCGCGACGCCCTGCAGAACGCGGTCGAGGCGCAAATCCGCGCCGTCACCGGGCTCGATCTCGTCGTAAAGGGAAAGATCGATATTTCGGTATTTCCCGCCAGCTACATCTCCTTCCACGACGTGGGCCTGAAAGGCGCGGCAGCCGCCGACCCGGCGCTGCATGTCGACGTGCTGACCGCCAACCTGCGGCTGCTGCCGCTGCTGCTGCGCCGGTTCGAAATCTCCGACGTGATGATGCTGCGCCCAACCATCCGCGTGGTGCGCGACGGCAACGGCGAAAGCAACTGGACGCCATTCGTCGAAACCATCGCAAAGGCGATGAAGCCCGATGCGGAAAACAAGGTATCGTTTTCCGAAATCCGCATCCAGGACGGCGTGCTGCAGTACCACGACGCGGCCAACTCCGCTGCCGAGACGCTCGCCGACATCGATCTGTCGCTGGCGTGGCCCTCGATCTCGCGCTCGTTTGCGGCGACGGGGCAGTTCGACTGGCGCGGCGAGCGCATCGACGGCTCGATCAGCGCCAGCGATTTCGTCGCACTGCTCTCGGGCGAACGTTCGGGCCTCAAGGCGCGCCTCGCATCCGCCCCGTTGAAGCTTGCCTTCGACGGCACAGTGGCAAACCGCACCAGTCTGATGATGGAAGGCACCGTCACGGTCGACTCGCTGTCGTTGCGCAACGCGCTGCGCTGGACCGGGCAGCAGGCGCCGGCCGGCGGCGGCTTCGGCCGCTTCGCGCTGAAGGCGCGCGCCAATGTCGTCGGCGGCTCGGTGGCGCTCACCAATGTCAATGTCGAACTCGACGGCAATGTCGCAGAAGGCGTCATGACCTTCGCCAATAACGGCCGGCAGATGGTGCAGGCGACGCTTGCTGCGGGCAATCTCGACTTCACGCCCTACATCTCCACCGTGCGCCTGCTCGCCTCCGGCGCGCGCGATTGGAACCGGCAGTTGTTCGACCTCAACGCGCTGTCGGCGACCGATCTCGACATGCGCCTGTCGGCCGCGAGGGTGACGGTTGGCCCGACGAGGCTCGGCCGCACCGCATTCGGCGCGAACTTGCGCAATGGCGCGCTGGCGCTCTCCATCGGCGAGGCGCAGATGTACGGTGGGATTGCCAAGGGTTCGCTGGGGATCGCGCGTTCGGACGCCATTGCCGACGTTCGCGCCCAGTTCCAGCTCACCGACGTCGACCTGCAATCCGCTGCCGGCGAACTATTCGGCGTCAACAAGCTCTCCGGCCGCGGCAACCTCAACGTCTCGCTGGTCGCCTCCGGCTCCAGCCCATTCGGCCTCGCCTCCTCGCTCGACGGCACGGCGACGCTCACCGGCCATGACGGCGCGATCTCGGGCTTCAATGTCGAACAGCTCCTGAAGCGTCTGGAGCGCCGGCCACTGTCGGGCGCCGGCAATTTCCGGCAAGGTTCGACGCCTTATGACAGCATCAATGTCTCGGTCAGATTCGTCGACGGCATCGCGACCGCCGAGGATATCCGCGTCGAGAGCCCGACTTCGCGGCTGAAGCTGACGGGCACGGCATCAGTGCCCGCGCGGGAATACGACCTCAGAGGTGTTGCCAGCCTGATCTCGGCAGCCAGCGGCAACCCCGCCTTCGAGCTGCCCTTCGTGGTGCAGGGTCCGTGGGACGATCCGCTGATCTTCCCCGATGCGGAAAGCCTGATCCGCCGCTCCCCCGCGACCGAGCCGCTGCTCGATGCGGTGAAGGACAGGAAGGCGCGTGACACCGTCAAATCGGTGATCGAGCGCTTCACCGGCGGCGGCCTGCGCCGGGGCTCTTCGGAAGCGCCAGCGGAAGCGGCCAAGCCCAACTAAGACTTTCGTATTGAGAATTGCGCGAAGCCGCTCGCTTCCGCGAGCGCTTGCGGTTTTTTCATCGCGACGGGCAGCACAGCATCTGGAATGATTGAGAACCATTCGGTAAGGCTGCTGATCAACCGGGAAAACACCGGGAAAAGCGTAGGGAGAACAACGTGAGATCCAAGGCATTGATAGCGCTGTCAGGCGCGATCGCGATGATCGGATTTGTGTCGGCGGCAGCCCCCGCCATCGCGCAGGAAAAGAAGATCACCGTCTGGTTCGGAAAGGGCTTCTACAAATCCGAGGACGATGCGCTCCTCGAGGCAATCAAGAAGTTCGAGGCCAAGACCGGCATCAAGGTCGAACTCTCCCAATACGCGATCCAGGACATGATTCCGAAGACCGTCGCGGCGCTGGATTCCGGCACCGTGCCCGACGTGGCCTATTCCGACACCTATGATGTGCAGGCCCAGGGCAAGTGGGCTTATGAAGGCAAGCTCGAAGATCTCTCCGACATCATGCTGCCGATGAAGTCGGCTTTCGCGCCGAACACGCTGGAGACGGCGCTGCTCTACAACGACGTCGCAAAGAAGCGGGCCTATTACGGCTTTCCGCTGAAGCAGCAGAGCATGCATGTGCAGATCTGGGGCGACATGCTGGAACAGGCCGGCTTCAAGCAGAGCGACATTCCGACCAAGTGGGAAGATTATTGGTCGTTCTGGTGCGACAAGGTGCAGCCCGCAGCCCGCAAGGCCACCGGCCAGCGCGTCTACGCCGTGGGCCAGCCGATGGGCGTGGAATCGACCGATTCCTTCCAGTCGTTCTACACTTTCATGGACGCGCACAACGTCAAGCTGGTGGACGATGACGGCAAGCTGCTGGTCGACGATCCCAAGAACCGCGAGGGCCTGATCAAGGCACTGAAGGACTACACCGACACTTACATCAAGGGCTGCACCCCGCCCTCCTCCACGACATGGAAGGACCCGGACAACAACGTCGCTTTCCACAACAAGACGATCGTGATGACGCACAACTTCACGATTTCGATCGCGGCGAAATGGTTCGAGGATTCCACCAACCCGGCACTGACTCCCGAGCAGCGCGCGGCCGGCAAGAAGGCCTATGAGGAGACGATCATCACCGCCTCCTTCCCCAACAAGCCGGACGGCTCGAAGATCAAGTACCGTTCCGACGTCAAGACCGGGTTGATGTTCGCCGCCGCGAAGAACAAGGCCGAGGGCAAGGAGTTCATCAAGTTCCTGATGCAGGAAGACAACCTTCGCCCCTACATCGAAGGCGCGCTCGGCCGCTGGTTTCCAGTGACCACTGCCAGCCAGCAGAGCCCGTTCTGGCAGGCGGACCGCCATCGCAAGGCGGTGTACAACCAGTTCACCGGCGGCACCACGCCGTTCGACTTCACCAAGAACTGGAAGTTCACCATCCTGAACAACGAAAACGTCTGGGCCAAGGCGATGAACCGCGTGGTCAGCGAGAAGGTGCCGGTCGAAAAGGCCGTCGACGAACTGATCGCCCGCATCAAGCAGATCGCAGGCTGATGCCGCTCACTCCCTCTCCGCGCTGTTTGCGGGAGGGGGTCGGGTGAGAGGCTCGGTCTCCAACAACGATGCTCCGGAGAATCTCCCTCATCCGGACCGCATCTGCGATGCAAACTAGCCGAAGCTTTGCTTCGGCTATCTTCAAGAACGGCTGCCAAAGGCGGCCTATGCCTCTCTCCGCAAGCGGGACGAGGTGTAGTATAAGTGCCGCCTTGCAAACGGCTGGCCTGTGCGATGAGTGGGCTACATGGCGATAACGATCTCCGGCGATCACGCAATATCCGCCCCGCCCTTGTCGGCGCGGCTGACGACGCCGCAGGCGTGGGGCATCGCTCTGCTCGCGCCCTATCTGCTCGTGTTCCTGGCTTTCGTGGTCTACCCTGTGTCGTACGGGCTGTGGCTGGCGCGCGCTCCAAGCAACTATGTCGCGCTCTGGCACGACCCGATCTTTGCCCGCGCGGCGGTCAACACACTGATCTTCCTAGTGGTCGGCATCAACCTGAAGATGGCGATCGCGCTATTCCTGTCCGGGTTCTTCGCGCAGCAGCGCGTCTGGATCCGCTGGCTGTCGGTGCTCTTCATCCTCCCTTGGGCAGTGCCGTCGATTCCGACCATCCTGTCGGTGCGCTTCATGCTCAATCCCGAATGGGGCATGGTCAACCAGATCATCTTCAAGCTCACGGCCGAAGACGGCCCGAACTGGCTCAACGATCCCACCGTCGCGCTCGCCATGGCAATCGCCGTGCACATCTGGAAATCTCTGCCGTTCTGGACCCTGATCCTGCTGACGGGGCGCCTTGCGATCTCGAATGACATGTACGAGGCCGCCGATGTCGATGGCGCCAGCTGGTCGCAGAAGTTCCGCTACATCACCTGGCCGTCGATGCGGACGCTCTATGTCACTTGCACGCTGCTGTCGATGATCTGGACGCTCGGCGACTTCAACAGCGTGTACCTGCTCACCGGCGGCGGGCCGGCCGACCTCACCCATGTGCTGTCGACGCTCGGGATCCGCTATCTGCGGCTCGACCAGCTCAGCCTCGCGATGGCGTCGATCGTCTGCGCGCTGCCGCTGGTGCTGCCGCTGGTCTATTTCATGATGAAACGGTTGTCGCGATGAAGCTGCCCTCCTTGCGCGAAGTCGGCACCGAAGCGCGGCTCTTGCTGATCGGCATCCCCGTGTTCATCTGGACGATGATCCCGATCTACCACATGTTCCTGTTCGCGATCTCGCCGAAGCAAGACGCCTTCTCCGGCAAACTGTGGCCGGCGCATCCGACGCTGAACAATTTCAAGATTGTGTTCTTCCAGGAGCACTACTTCCTCCGGGACTTCTGGATTCAGTTCTGGAATTCCACGGTGATCGCGCTTGCCGCGGGCGCGCTGACGCTGTTCATCGCGACCGCCGCGGCCTTCTCGATCTCGCGGCTGCGTGTGGCCGGCGGCCGCGCCGTGATGAATCTGGCGCTGCTCACCTACTTCATTCCGGCCGCGTTCCTTGCCGTTCCGATGTACCGCACCATGGGCAATTACGGCCTGCTCAACAATCACTGGTCGCTGATCCTGGCGATGGTCACTATCGCCTCGCCTTACGCAATCTGGGTGCTCAAGCAGGCCTCCGACAAGCTGCCGGTCGAGCTCGATGAGGCGGCCGTCATGGACGGCGCCACCACGCTGCAGCTCTTCCGCCTGGTCTACGTGCCGCTGATGATGCCCTCGCTGGTCGCAGTCGGCACCTATGCGATCCTGCTCGCCTGGAACGAATACCTCTATGCGTTCCTGCTGCTGTCGAAAGATACCGACATCACGCTGCCCGTGGCGCTCGGCAACTTCCTTGCCGCCGACGACTCGCCGTGGGAATTGCTGATGACCACCGGCTTCATCTACGCGCTGCCGCCGGCTGCGATCTACTACGCCTTCCGCCGCTACATGGTCGGCGGACTCACCGCGGGCGCGGTCAAGTCGTAGCGACGTCGCGCGCCGCCTGAGACGTCGCAACGACGGTTACAGCGGCACCGCGTTCTCGCCCTGCGTGCGCGACAGTTTCGAGGCAAACGACGCCACCGTGATGATTACCGCGATCAGCGCGATCACCATGGTACTGATCGCGTTGATCTCCGGTTTCACGCCGAGCCGAACCTCGGAATAGATGCGGATCGGCAGCGTCGCCGAGCCGGGGCCTGTGGTGAAGCTGGCGATCACGACGTCGTCCAGAGACAGCGTGAAGGCGAGCATCCAGCCGGCCACGATGGAGGGAATGATCAGCGGCAACGTCACCGACAGGAAGGCGCGCACGGGATTGCAGCCGAGGTCCATCGCGGCTTCCTCGAGGCTGCGGTCGATCGAGCCGAGCCGCGACTGCACCACCACGGTGACGAAGCACATGGTAAGCGTGGTATGCGCGATGGTGACCGTCCAGAAGCCGCGCCCGGCGTCGAGCGCGACGAACAGCAAGAGCAGCGACAGGCCGGCAATCACCTCCGGCATCACCAGCGGTGCATACAGCATGCCCGAGAACAGCATGCGGCCCTTGAAGCGCCCGCCGCGGGTCAGAGCGACGGCAGCGAGCATGCCGAGAACGGTCGCGATCGTCGCCGACACCGCGGCAACCCGCAGGCTCATCCAGGCCGCATCCAGCATCGCCTGGTCGTTGAAGAACTCGCGGTACCAGCGCAGGGACCAGCCGCCCCACACCGTCACCAGCCGCGAGTCGTTGAAGGAATAGATCACGAGGATGACGATCGGCAAGTACAGGAACGCAAGCCCCAGCGCGAGCGCGGTGACGTTGAAGCGCGTGAGCCGGTTGATCCTGCGCGAAGCCATCAGCGCGCCTCCAGCTGGCGGTGCTGCACGCGCTCATACAGCAGGAGCGGCCCGACCAGCAGGACCAGCAGCACGACGGCCACCGCGGAGGCCACCGGCCAGTCCTTGTTGGTGAAGAATTCGAGCCAAAGCGTCTGGCCGATCATCAGCGCATTGGAGCCCGCGAGCAGGTCGGGGATCACGAACTCGCCGACGATCGGGATGAAGCAAAGCAGCGCCCCGGCCGCGCCCCCCGGCAGGGACAGCGGGAACGTGACCTGCCAGAACGCCTGCCGCGGCGAGGCGCCGAGATCGGCAGCAGCCTCCAGCAAGGCGGGATCCTGTTTCGCCAGCGTCGCGAACAGCGGCAGAATCATGAAGGGAAGATAGGAATAGACGATGCCGATATACATCGCCGTGTCCGTGGAGAGCCACACCAGCGGCGCCGAGATCAGATGCAGCTTGAGCAGCACGGTGTTGAGCAGGCCGTCATGCTGCAGGATGTTGATCCAGGCATAGATGCGGATCAGGAAGGAGGTCCAGAACGGCACGATGACCAGCATCATCGCGATTCCTTGCCAGCGCTGCGGCAGCCGCGCCATGCCGTAGGCGATGGGATAGCCGATCAGGAGCAGCATCGCGGTCGAGAACAGGGCGACCATCAGGCTGCGCAGATAGGACAGGATGTAAAGATTGTCCGAGATCAGCAGCCTGAAATTGTCCAGCGAGAGTTGCTCGAATGCCGCCCGGGTCGCCTCGCGCCCCGCCCAGAAATCGAACACCGGCGTATAGGGCGGCTGTGCGATGGCCGTTTGCGACAGCGCGATCTTCAGCACGAATCCGAACGGCACCAGAAAGAACAGCACCATCCACAGATAGGGCGCGATCGCGGCATAGCGCGTAGGGCCGGCGAAGATGCGGCGCGCGCTCATTGCTCCAGCACCAGGCAATCATCGGGCATGAACCACGCCACCACGCGTTGGCCCGCGGTATAGGTATCGACGATCCGCGTGGTGTTTGCCATCGACGAACGCACCACAACGCCGGAGTCGAGCTTCACCCTGTAGCTGGTGACCCCACCGAGATAACCGACGTCGGTGATGACGCCCTCCAGGCAGTTGAAGGTACGGGCGCTGATGCCATCGGCCACCGGCGCACGGCGCGACAGCTTGACCTTCTCGGGCCGGATCGCAACGCAGACGACAGAATTAGTGGGGACCTCGCGCGGCTCGGCGACGTAGATCGTGCCGGCCTCGCGCGTCGAAACCGCGAGGCGTCCTGCCTCGGTAGCATCAACCTGCCCTTCGAACAGGTTGATGTCGCCGACGAACTCCGCGATCCAGCGCGAGGCCGGCGTCTCGTAGAGGTCGCGCGGCGTCGCCACCTGGTCGAGGCGGCCGGCGTCCATCACGCCGATGCGGCTTGCCATGGTCATGGCCTCCTCCTGGTCGTGGGTCACGATGATGAAGGTTGTGCCGAGACGGCGCTGCAGCTCCATCAATTCGGCCTGCGTGCTTTCGCGCAGTTTCTTGTCGAGGGCGGCGAGCGGCTCGTCGAGCAGCAGCAGCTGCGGCCGCCGCGCCAGCGAGCGCGCCAGCGCCACCCGCTGCCGCTGCCCGCCTGACAACTGGTCCGGCTTGCGCTTCTCCATACCCTCAAGCTTGACGAGGGCCACCATCTCGGCGACGCGGGTTCTGATGTCGGCCCTGGCCATGCCGGCACGCTTCAGCCCGAAGGCGATGTTGTCCCTGACCGACAGATGCGGGAACAGCGCATAGTTCTGGAACATCATGTTGACCGGCCGCTCATGCGGCAGCACCGGCGCAATGTCGCGGCCATTGAGCAGGATGCGGCCTTCGTCCGGCGTCTCGAAGCCGGCGAGCATGCGCAGGAGCGTGGTCTTGCCGCAGCCGCTGGGACCCAGCAACGCAAAGAATTCGCCAGCGCGGATGTCGAGCGTGACGTGATCGACCGCGCGGAAATTGCCGAATTTCTTCGCAACGCCTTCGATGCGCAGCAAAGGCACCTCGGGCTCTGACAGCGGTTCAGACCTGATGGGGGCGGCAGCCAGGCCGTCCGGCTTCGCAGGCTCGATCGCCGGCAATTCCGGTTTGGCAGGCTCCATCGCCGCCTCGTTATTGTGTCCCTCAGCCATGTCCTGTCGATCCGCCGTGCCCGCAAGCTAGCGACGGATCGGCAGAGGCTCAACAGGGGGCGATGCGCCCTCCCCGGATTAAAGACTGCGCTATTCGGGGATCAAAAGCAGTAGTCCAGCGCCGCACGCCCGACATGGGCGGTAAAGTTCGTGCGCCCTTATATCCAATCTGCCCACCGTCAACGAATCCTTCTGGACGCAAGGTCGGCGGCAATGGATTGTCCAGGCCAGGCCGGACCACGCCTTGCTCTGCGGCATCGAGGTCAAGCGTCGCGCTGCCGCGGCCGTAGCCGGCATTGATGCCGGCATAGAACCCCGCCAATTGATGCCGGGATCGATCACGGACGCCGGGCGCGCGTAGGCAAGTCCGCCGCAAGTGCGCCGCCCTGCAGTGCCGCCAGAACGCAGATAGCAATCAGGATTCCTGCGAAGCAGCAAATGAATGGAGGCTAGCGGCGCCGGCAAAGCTGCCTTGGCATATACGGAACTGCGGATGCGCGTATCCGGCACTTCGGCGTTCTCCCGCCGGGGAGTGGCAGTACCGACGCAAGAAAAAGAGCCAATCCGCAGAAAATTCCGGTCAAGCTCATGAACGCGTTCCGGACTGGGAACGACTATCGGCTGGAGTTAATGGCCGACCGGGGCACCGATGCAGGATGGACAACCGAGCCGAATTCACATCTCGACGGACATGTTTCCGGAGGAGAAGCGCCTTGCCATGTGGCGCGAGATGTATGGGCGCGGCATCGCGCGGGTGGACATCGAACCGCTCTCGGACGGCCCATTTCATGCCGACGTTGCCTTCAACCTGTTGCCCAATGTCGCCATCGCGTCCGGCTCGCGCTCGCCCGCGCATTACCGTGTGACGCAGGAAATGCTCAAGGACGCCCACGACATCATCGGGGTCAGCATCTTGCGATCGGGCAAGGCGTCGGCCACGCAATTCGGCAAGGAGTTGATCTGCGGCGTCGGCAGCGCCAGCGTGCTGTCGGGGGCCGATCCCTCCGTCAGCACGCTGATCACCGACGGCAGCTTCATTACGCTGGCGCTGGGGCGCCAGGCCATCGCCGAGTTGGCGCCGGATTTCGAGACCGCCTTCGGGCGACCGATTCCAGCGGACGATCCGGCGCTGCGTGTCCTAATCAAATATCTCGATGCGGTGCTGGCCGCCGACGAACTGGCTCATCCCGAGGTCGCCCGCTCCGTATCCCGCCACGTTATCGATCTCGTCGCGCTGGCGCTCGGCGCGCGCGGCGACCGGGCCGAGGCGGCGCTCGGCGGCGCCAAGGCAGCGCGGCTGAAGGCGTTGAAAGCCGACGTGATGTCGATGCTCGGCAACTGCGAGTTGTCGTCGGAACTGATCGCCGGCCGCCACAACATCTCCTCGCGCTATGTGCGGAAATTGTTCGAGCAGGAAGGAAGCTCGTTCACCTCTTTCGTGCTTGGCGAGCGGCTGACGCGGGTGCGCCGCATGCTGCGCGATTCCCGCTATGCGCATCTGACCATCGCGCAGCTCGCGCACGCCTGCGGCTTCAACGATATCTCCTATTTCAACCGCGCCTTCCGCCGCCAGTTTGGCGCGACGCCGACGGAGGTGCGGGAACGCTCCGGAGACGCGACGATCACCCCCCACTCGCCATGAATGCCGCCAGTCTATCGCGCTCGGCGGCGGGCATGGTGAGGCCGAGCTTCGTGCGGCGCCACAGCACGTCATCGGGGAAGCGCGCCCATTCCTTGGTCATGAGGTAGCGCACTTCCGCGCCCGTCAGTTCGGGACCGAAGGCCGGGCCGAGCTCCTCTTTCGATTTGGCATCGCCCAGGATCGCAGCCAGCCGGGAGCCGTAGGCCGCGACCATGCGGCGCGCCTGGTGCTCGCCGAGAAAGCGCCACTGGTCGCGGGCGCTGTCGACCTCGTCCTCGAACTTCGCCCAGTCGAAATCGCCACCCGGCAGCGGCGTCTTCGCGGTCCAGCGCGGCGACATGGGGTAGAACTTCGACAGTTGCGACACCGCGCGCTCGGCGCGCAGCCGCGCCGTCGTGATATCGCCGCCGAAAATCGTGACCAGCGGCGCCTTGCCGCGCTTGGCGTGGAAACTCAGCACGCCGTCCCGCCGCAGGCCGCTCGCGCCGCGTCCGATCACGGAATTGGCACCCGAAACGGTGCGCACCACATCGGACGTTTCGACCCGCTCGCGAAAGTAGCGGTTGGCCGCATCGCAGAGATAGGCGACGTCGCTCGCCGCCATGGCGACCACGGCCGGATCGCCCTTGAAGGCATGGCCGACCGTACCGATCAGGGTGAAATCGCGCTCATAGGGGCTGGCGAAGATCAGCCGGCGATCGTGGTTCTGGAAAACGTAGACGTTCTCGCTCTCGAACAGCCGCTTCACCACGATCTGGCTGATCTGGGTGGTGCCCGGCGGAGGGCACGGCACGCGCAGCACGGTGTCGGCAACCGAGGCGGTCCAGGCACCGGTGGCGTTGACCAGGGCTCTCGCGGTCGCGATATGGCGGCGACCGCGGTCGATGATCGCCAGCCGCCAGGCCTCGGCACGGTCGGCGCGAACGCACCGCGCTCCGGTGCAGATCGTGGCGCCGCGCTCGGCCGCGTCCACCGCCGACAGCACGACGAGGCGGGAATCGTCGACGATGCAGTCGGAATACTCGAAGGCCGTGCCGAACGGCCGCTTCAGCGCGTCGCCGACGGGGTGATGGGTGACATCAACGATCTCGGCAGGGGGCAGCGGCCGGCGTGCCCCGAGCCGGTCGTAGAGCCAGAGCCAGGCCCGCAGCACCCAGGCCGGCCGCTCCTCGGCATGCGCGGGGATCGCAAAGCGCATCGGGCGCACCAGGTGCGGCGCGATGCGCAGCCAAACGTCCCGTTCGGCCAGCGCCGCCCGCACCCGGCGGAAATCCCGCCGCTCCAGCACCGAGAGATCGCCATGGACCAGCCGCGGCGAGGCCGACGATGCGCCGCCGCCGAGATCGCCCTGTTCCAGCAGCAGAACGCGAAGGCCTCTTCCAGCCGCGTCGCGCGCCACGCTGACGCCGTTGAGGCCGCCGCCGAGGATTGCAAGATCGTAGTCCGCCATACGCAACGCTGAGAGAGGGGATTGCGACTATCACCTCTTAGAGCATTTTCGGGTCCGATTGAATCAGAACCGAAGCTCCAGATCGCCGATTGGCGCGTTTTCTTCACGCTAACCGGCAACCACTTCGCTCGAAAACGCTTTCACCCGGTCTTGCGCGCAGGCACTACGGCGGCGTCGGCGGCTCGGCCGACCAGAGCTGCGTATTGGGCGATCGGCGCGGGCTTGCCGAGCAGATAGCCCTGCACCGCGTCGCAGCCCTCGCTCGCCAGGAAGGAGAGCTGTTCGGGCGTCTCCACGCCCTCGGCGACGATCGACATTTCCAGGCCATGGCCGAGGTCGATGACAGCGCTGACGATATTGGCCGATTGCGGGGTCTTGCCGAGATTGATGACAAAGGCGCGGTCGATCTTGATCTTGTCGAACGGGAAGGCCTGCAGATAGCTCAGCGAGGAATAGCCACTGCCGAAATCATCCATGGAGATGCGCACGCCGAGCGCTTTCAGCCGCCGCAGCAGCGCGAGGCCCCGGTCGAAATCCTCGATCAGCACGCCCTCGGTGATTTCGAGCTCCAGCCGGCCCGGCGACAGCCCGGTTTCCAGCAGGATCGAATGCACGAGGTTGACAACGTCGCCATGCATGAATTGCGCCGGCGACAGGTTGACGGCAATCTGCAGCGGCACCGGCCAGGACGCAGCTTCCCGGCAGGCCTCGCGCAGAATCCACTCGCCCATCTCGACGATCAGGCCGCTTTCCTCCGCGATCGGGATGAAATCGGCGGGCGAGACGAAGCCGCGCAGCGGATGCATCCAGCGCGCCAGCGCCTCGAAGCCGATCACCCTGGTGGTCGCGACCTTGTCGCCGGAAGCAGCCTGAGGCTGATAGTAGAGCGACAATTCGCCGTTCTTGATGGCGACCGAGAGATCCTGGTGCAGCACGCGGCGGTCGCGAATCTGCTGGTCCATCTCGGGCTCGAACACATTGACGGTGCCGCGCGACTTCTGCTTGGCGCGGAACAGCGCCGCACCGGCATTGGAGAGCAGCGCGGCGGCGTCCGAACCGTTGTGCGGGAATACCGAGATGCCCGTCGTCACGCCGGTGCGCACCGCCTTGCCGTCGATCAGGAACTCCTTCGCCAGCGCCTCGGCGAGCTGCGCGGCCAGCGCCTTGCCGGCTTCCGGCTGCTTGCCGTCAATGATCAGGCCGAACTCGTCACCGGACAGCCGCGCCACCACGCCACCGCGCGCGGTGTCCTGCAGGCGGCGGGCGACCTCGACCAGTACCTTGTCGCCCAGCGCATGGCCGAACACGTCGTTGATTTCTTTCAGCCCGTCGAGGTCGACGCAGAGCACGGCGAATTCCTCATCAGTGCCCGCGCAGGCCTCGATCATCTGCGCCAGCGCCTGCAGGAAGGCCGCGCGGTTGGGCAGGTCGGTGAGGCCGTCATGATAGGCCATGTGCGCCATCCGCGACTCGGTCTGGCGGCGGTCGGTGACGTCCTCGTGGGTCTTGATCAGGTATTGCGGCTCGCCGCCATCGTCGAGCACGGTCATGCGGCGGGTCAGGAACAGCCGCAGGCCGTCCTTGGTCGAGATCGGGTGTTCCTCGGTGAGCAAGCCGCGCTTCTTGATCGCCGCCTCGTCGCGCGCGACGATCAGCTTCGCTTCGCGCGGATTGAAGATGTCGATGGCCGTCAGGCCTGTGGCGTCCTCGCGGCGGCGGTTGAGGATGGTTTCGGCGCTGCGGTTGGCGAGGAGGTATTTGCCGTTCTTGACGTCCTCGACGATCAGCGCGACCGGGATATTGTCGACGACGAGTTCAAGGAATTTCTTGGTGTTCTCCAGCTCGCGCGACAGCAACCGGCGGTCGGTGACGTCATCGAACAGCGCGATCAAGAACTCCGGCTCGCCCTTTTCGTTGCGCGCCAGCACGCGATTGGAAGCAAGCGTGCGCTGCTGCGAACCGAGCTCGACCACGAATTCGGTGCGGAGATTGCCCTCCGGCGCATTCAGCGCCGCCTCGTCCGCCTTGATGATCGCCGCCGCGGTCGCTGGGCTGAAAATCTCCTCGGCAGACCTGCCGACGATATGATCGCGCGAGAAGCGGGAAAACCGCTCGAAGGCACGGTTGACGAAGATGTAGCGGCCGTCCTCGATGTTCTTGGCAGCGACACAAACCGGAACATTGTCCAGCACCGATTCCAGGAACTGGGTGGTGGAAGACAGTTTTCGCGACAGCTTGCGCTGCTCGGTGCAATCCAGATGCGTCGCGACCGAGCCGCCGTTGGGCAGCGTGAAATATTTCACCAGCACCGAGCGGCCATCGGGCAACTCCGTGACGAGACCTTCGGGCGCGGCGGCGCGGCCGTAGAAATCATCGTCGGAGACATCGAGCAATCCCCTCCTCCGTCGCATCTCGAGCTGTTCCGATGCTGCCATGTTGCGCGGCACGTCGGCGCGCGTCAGGCCGTAGAGGTTCAGATACTGGTCGTTGCAGAAGATGATCCGCCCATGAGGATCGGTCATCACGACGCCCTGGTTCAGATGGTCCAACGCGGAACTGATGAAGGCGTTGCGCCGCAGCTGCGAGCGCTGGGCGCGGCGCAATGCCGAAAGCACCCAGATCGCCCCGGCACCAAGGAAGGAAGCGACGGCGATGCCGCCGATCAGGACTTCCCAGATCATGCTGGGATCGAGCGAGCCGATATAGCTCTCAGGCTGGAATCCGCCGGAAGCCGCCAGCGCATGCGCCAGTGGCAAGGCACTGACGGCAAGGTACACCACGGCCGTGGCAAGAGAGAGCTTGCTGCCTGCCTGCCAATTCTTGCCAGCCATCAGTCACCTGCGCATTTCAGCGCCGGAGTGTCTGCGGGTGTGGGTTTGGATCGGGTAAACGCCCACGCGCACAACCCCAAAATGTGGACTCAAATTGAGGCAATTGCCCTGGCATGATTAATGGTTCACTAATACGGCGGCTTCCCGCAAGGGAGCTGTGAGACAAACCAAGGGCTTGGCGGCAGAGTTTGCTTAACAGAACGCCAAAAACCTGCTGCTGATACTGCTCAGCAAAGCAGCCATTTTTCTCTGGGTTTCAACTTCACATGGACAAGGTTGAGTGCGTCATTGTCGGGGCCGGGGTGATTGGCCTGGCGGTAGCACGGCGGCTTGCACAGGCCGGGCGCGAAGTGGTCGTGCTGGAAGAGGCCGAGGGCATTGGCACGGTGACTTCCTCGCGCAACAGCGAGGTGATCCATGCCGGAATCTACTATCCCGGCGGCAGCTGGATGGCGCGGATGTGCGTTGCCGGCAAGCAGGCGCTCTATCGCTATTGCGACGAGCACGGCATCCCCTACAAGAATTGCGGCAAGCTGATCGTGGCGACCACGCCGGAGGAGACGACGAAGCTGGCCGCGATTCGCGCCCATGCCGAGGCCAATGGCGTCGCCGACATGAAGACGCTTGCCGGCGAAGCGGCGCGCGAGCTCGAGCCTGCGCTGAGATGCGATGCCGCCCTGCTCTCTCCTTCCACGGGAATCATCGACAGCCATGCCTACATGCTCTCGCTGCGCGGCGAGGCAGAGGACGCGGGCGCAGCATTCGCCTTTCACACCCCGCTCGTTCGCGCAAAGGCTAGCACGGGGCGGATCGAGCTTGAGGCCGGCGGCGCCTCGCCGTTCACGCTTGCCTGCGATCTCCTGATCAACGCCGCGGGACTCAATGCTCCCGCGGTGGCGCGCGCCATCGCCGGCATGCCGACCGACATGATTCCGGCGGCCTATCTCGCCAAAGGCAATTATTTCAGCTGCAGCGCGCGGGCACCGTTTTCGCGCCTGATCTATCCCGTGCCGGAGCCCGGCGGGCTCGGCGTCCACCTCACACTCGACATGGCCGGCCAGGCCCGCTTCGGACCGGACGTCGAATGGATCGAGACTATCGACTACGCCGTGGACCCTGCACGCGCGGCGCGCTTCTATCCGGCGATCCGCAGATACTGGCCGACGCTGCCGGACGGCGCGCTGATGCCGAGCTATTCCGGGATACGGCCGAAGATCGTCCCGCCCGCGGTGGCGCGACAGGATTTCCTGATGCAGGGGCCGGCCGAGCACGGCGTCGCCGGACTGATCAACTTGTTCGGAATCGAATCGCCGGGCCTCACGTCATCGCTGGCGATCGCCGATCATGTCGCAGGGATCGCCGGAGTAAGCCAACACAGGCTCAAATAAATAACCCCCGCACCGACGAGCTTCTTGCTCAGCCGAACGCGAGGGTCTTACTTGCACAAACTTTCGAGCGGCGCCGGTTAGTGAACCGTCTCTTCCGCGGCCTGCCGCAGTCGCTCGATCTGATCCTTCACCATCAACTTTCGACGCTTCAACTCGACGATTTCCAGGTCATCCGTGGAGAGATGCAGCAATGCTTCGTGTAGTTCACTTTCGAGAAGCTTGTGCTTGCGTTCCAGTTCAACGAGATGGGCCTGTAGTGCCATTCGCGATTCCTCCTTGGTGGAAGCCTCAGATTTGATCCGGATCACATCAAGTCTACACCAGACCGTGAATCTGTCGACGGGAATCGGAAATACGTCGCGTCATATTTCCGGGATTATCTGTAACCAATCGTGACTATTGGAACTGTGTCTTGCGCAGGCCAGCGGCAAGGAGGATATTTGTGCCTTGCGGCCGCGAAACCATTCACAACTTCATCGTGCGTATTAGCTAAATACACCATGACCGACGAAGATGAGCGCGAACTCCAAGCCGAACTCGCGCGGCTGCAGCAGGAGCACCGCGACCTCGACGCGGCGATCGATGCGCTGCACCAGTCGCCCGCGCCCGATCTGTTGCGATTGCAGCGCCTTAAGAAGCGCAAACTGATGCTGCGCGACCGCATCGCGTTCATCGAAGACCAGATTACCCCCGACATCATCGCCTGAGCGCGGCGCGCGGCCAGCTTGTCCCCATTGTCGTGGACCCCATACAAAAGGGCCCCGGCCTGCTCTGGGAGCGGACCGGGACCCAAGATGGTGGAAGTCTGTACAAGCGTGCAGTCAACGCCGCCGGGGCGAGATCGTTCCACGAAAACTGGGTGCCGGCCGGCTTGACTCTTTTGGAACAAAAAGAGAACATGCAGTGCAACACCAGCCTCGGAGTTCTGCCATGTCCGCCTCTGCGTTGTCAGACAACCGCCGCTACGAACAGGCCTGCGACCAGGCCATCGCAATGTGCGACGGAAACCTCCGCTCGACTATCAAGGCGCTGATCATGGCGAACGAATATCTCGAAATCGAGCTTGCCGAATTGCAGGCGGCGGTCGCGGCCGGATGCGTCCCCAGCCCTTCCACGCATGCCAGGAGCAGCGCCGCCTGACCTGCGTAACCAGGAGCGAGCGATGGCCAACGTCACCTATTATGTCGCATTGCCGTTCATGCGCGACGAGAGCGGCGAAATGATCGCGGGCAATGCCGAGGAATGCCAGAGCGCGGCCACCGCGCTGCGCCGCGCCGAGATGATGTCGCGGATTCCCGGCAGCATCGGCGCGATCGCCTTCAGCCGTACCGGCGATCCCATGATCGGCGAATTCGGCGATGCGCATCTCTTGCGCAAGTTCGGCGATGTGCCGGACGATCTGGGCGGGCTGTAGCCTCCAAACGCCAGGGAGGCGCAGGATTCAGGCGGCCTCGTGCCGGCGCTGCGCCTTGCGCACATACATCGCACTGTCGGCCTGATCGAGAGCGGTACGTTTCTCTGAATGGCTGTCAAGGATCGCAATCCCGACAGAGGCACCGGTTTGCACTACGCTTCCGCCGAAAGAGAAACGCAAGGCGTCGACCGCCTGCTCCAGCGCCGCCGCCTTTGCGCGCGCGTCAGTCTCGCTGAGATTCCACAGCAGCACCGCGAACTCGTCGCCGCCGAGCCGGCCGATGACGTCGGACGCGCGTACCTGGCTCGCCAGCGTTTTCGCGATCGCTTTCAGCACCTCGTCGCCGGCAGTGTGCCCGAACGCATCGTTGATCGGCTTCAGGCGATCGACGTCGAGCACGAGCAGCGCGCCGCGCGCCGAATAGCGCTTGATGAAGGCCAGCGAGCGAGCCAGTTCCCGCTCAAAGCCGCGCCGGTTGAGAATGTCGAGCAGAAAATCGGTCTCGGCGGCTGCCTTCAACCGCTCGATTTCGGCGCGCGCCCGGGCCAGTTCCTGGCGCAGCCGCCGGACCGCCGACTTGGCATCCGCACGGCCAGTCTCCTTGGGAGCCGTCGACCGCCGGGCGGCGGCCTGCGCCCGCAGCAGGGCCGACTTCCGCCCGGCCGCACCGGATTTCCGGGCTTTGCCAGCCTTCGAGGCCGAAGCCCGGTCTTTCTTCTTCATGGGCAACTTCTCAAGAAGGCTTGCTCGGATTCACCAAGACAGGATAGTCCATTCCGAACTTCTTGCCACCGCCTTGGATCAACCCCGGGCCGACCCTATAATCGGCTTATGCTTTTGGATTCCCGTAAAGAATTCGCCTCATGACCGCCCCCGTCGCCATCATCATGGGCAGCCAGTCCGACTGGGAGACCATGCGCCATGCCGCCGAGACGCTCGCAGCCCTCGGGATTCCCTCCGACAAGCGCATTGTCTCCGCCCACCGAACGCCCGAGCGGCTGTTTGCCTTCGCCAAAGGCGCGAAGGCCGCCGGCTTCAAGATCATCATCGCGGGCGCCGGCGGCGCGGCACATTTGCCGGGCATGGCGGCCTCGTTGACGGAACTGCCGGTCCTCGGCGTCCCCGTCGAATCCAAGGCGCTGTCGGGCCAGGATTCCCTTTACTCCATCGTGCAGATGCCGGCCGGCATTCCCGTCGGCACGTTGGCGATCGGCAAGGCTGGCGCGATCAACGCCGCCCTGCTTGCCGCTAGCGTGCTGGCGCTGACCGATCCGCAACTCGCCATGCGGCTCGCCGCCTGGCGCAAACAGCAGACCGACGCGGTGGCCGAACGGCCGGAGGGATCGGCGTGACGGCTTCCAATCGTCTGAAGCTGAGGCCGGGCGACACCATCGGAATTCTCGGCGGCGGCCAGTTGGGCCGGATGCTGGCGATGGCGGCGGCGCGGCTCGGGCTGAAGTGCCAGGTGTTTTCGCCGGAGCCGGAGTCGCCGGCCTTCGATGTCGTGCTCAACGGTGTCTGCGCCGAATTTGCCGATGTCGAGCGGCTGGAAATCTTCGCCGCCGACGTCGACGTCATTACCTACGAGTTCGAGAACGTGCCGGCCGCGACCGCCATGGTGCTGGCGGCGCGGAAGCCAGTGCTGCCCGCCTACAAGATCCTGGAGACCACGCAGGACCGGCTGATCGAGAAGGATTTTGTAGCCCGGCTCGGCATCGGCACCGCCGGCTATGCCGACGTGTCGTCACCGGACATGCTGCGCGCGGCGATTGCGCGCATCGGACTGCCGGCCGTCATCAAGACCCGCCGCTTCGGCTATGACGGCAAGGGCCAGGCGATCATCCGCGAAGGCGACGACATCGACCGCATCTGGAAGGAGCTGGGCACCAAGTCCGCGATCCTGGAAGCCTTTGTGCCGTTCGAGCGCGAGATTTCGGTGGTCGCGGCGCGCTCGGCCGACGGCAATGTCGAATGCTATGACGTCACCGAGAACGAGCATCGCGACCACATTCTCAAGATCTCGCGCGCGCCGGCCGACATCCCCGAACCGCTGGCTGCCCAGGCGCGCGCCATCGCCGAGAAGATCGCGATCGCGCTTGACTATGTCGGTGTCCTGGCGGTCGAAATGTTCGTGGTCCAGAACGGCAAGGGTGCGCACGTACTGGTCAACGAGATCGCGCCGCGGGTGCACAATTCCGGGCACTGGACGCTGGATGGCGCTTCGATCTCGCAGTTCGAGCAGCACATCCGCGCCATCGCCGGCTGGCCGCTTGGCAAGCCGGTCCGCCACGGTCGGGTCACCATGACCAACCTGATCGGCGAGGACATCAACGATTATGAGCGCTGGCTGACCGTCCCAGGCGCCACCGTGCACCTGTACGGCAAGGGACCGGCCCGGCCGGGCCGTAAGATGGGGCATGTGACCCAGGTGATGCCGAATCCGCTCAAGAACGGCTGATCTCAGCTCGAATTGACCGATTTTGCTGCGCCGGAAGGGCCCATACAGGTGGACAATTCGGGATTTGTCTGATAAATGCGCGCGCTCAGGCTGAAGGTCCGCATTTCGCCAACCTTTCGCTTTACAGATTTTCCAGACCGTTCACACCGAAAAGAGGATGCCGCGTGCAGGTTCTCGTCCGCGATAACAACGTTGATCAAGCCCTCAAGGCGCTGAAGAAGAAGATGCAGCGCGAGGGGATTTTCCGCGAGATGAAGCTCCGCGGGCACTACGAGAAGCCCTCCGAGAAGAAGGCCCGTGAAAAGGCGGAAGCGGTGCGCCGCGCCCGCAAGCTGGCGCGCAAGAAGCTGCAGCGCGAAGGCCTGCTGCCGATGAAGCCGAAGCCGGCCTTCGGCGCCGGCCCCGGTGGCGATCGCGGTCCGGGCGGCCGTGGCGGCGCAGGCCCCCGCGGTCCGCGCTGATCTCTTTCGAGAATTTGAGTTCGTCAAACGCGGACCGAGCGGTCCGCGTTTCTTTTTGTTCGATGTACTTTGCGGCGCGGCAGGTTACCCTTGCGGCTCAGGACGCGGGAGCAATTCGCCGGAATGGCCAAGTCGAGTTCCGATGCCTGCATGACCGCTTGGCGCATGGCCGTTGTCGTCGTTGGCCTGACGCTGGGCGGCTGCTCGTTCGACCTCGGCTCGTTCTCGCTCGGCCCGGGCAAGGAGGCTGCGCCGAAGCCGTCAGCGATGCCAACGGCCGAGATCAGCCCGGAGAACGTCAGGGATGCGCAAGGCTACGCTGCACAGGGCCACGCGCTGGCGCGGTCAGGTCAGGCTGATAACGCCCTGATCCAGTTCGAAAAGGCGCTCGCGCTCGACCCCTACAATGTCGAGGCGCTGAACGGCCGGGGCTTGATTCACCAGGGCGAAAAGCGCCACGCAGAGGCGATCGAGGATTTTACGGCGGTCCACGGCCTGGTGCCGCAGCGCGCCGATCCGCTGGTAGCGCGCGCCACCAGCTATCTTGCGCTCGACAGGCTCACGGAAGCCGCCAGCGATCTCGACGAGGCCGTGCAGTCCGAGCCGAACAGCGGTCACGCATGGTCGATGCGCGGGCTGGCCTATGAGCGGCTCGGCAACAAGAAGCAGGCGGCCGCGTGCTATAATCGTGCCATCGCCATCCAGCCGCGTGACGAGGCAGCGCGCAGCGGGCTCGCGCGGGTCGGCGGCTAGATTTATTTCGGCAGAACGGCGTGGAACATCGACCTCGCGGCGGACAGCATGTCTTCCGCGACGTTGGTCTTCTGCTTCGGCTGTTCGGCCGTGGGCTCGGCGCTCAGGTCGAGCGGCGGCCGCGAGAACGGAATTTCGGCAGGCGGCATCGGATGGGATGGATTGCCCCGCAGCGCGGCGGGATCGGGCGCCTCGGAAGGCATAGCGATCACGACAGGCGCCGGCAGCGGACGCAGCGTCTGCGGCGGGGCCGTTATCCCGCGCGGCTCTTCGGGGATGCGGGCGACTTCCGGGCCGCGGGCGGGATGCTGGGCACGTTGCGGAGCTTCGCCATTGCCGCGCAGGCGTTCGATCGCGGCGCGGGCGAGATCATTGGCGTCACGACGCTCCTCGATGGCAGAGGCAGCGTCAGTGGGCGCGGTGGCAATGGCGGACTGCACCGGCGGCGTCGATTTGGCCATCCGCGACGGAGCCTGCCGTTTGGGTTCGGCGGCAAGGCCTGCCGTGGCTTCAGCCGGCTTGTCGGCGGTTTTCTCCGCAGGCTTCTCGACCATCACGGCCTTTTCGGCGGCAGCGTTCTTTTCCAACAACGCCCTTTCGGAGATGCCCTTGGCCTTGACGCCGGAAGTGGGAATGCCGGCGATCTCGGGGTCCGGGTTCGCGTTGGCCTCGGCCTTGCCGGGGGCAGGCCTGCCGACGTCGGACTTGTTCGCTTCCGACTTGTTGGCTTCGGCTTTGGGCTTGGCGGTCGATACGGCAGCGGCTCTGGGAGCGTCGGAGGCGGGCTTTGTCGTGATGTAGTGATTGACGATATAGGCGCCGATGACAGTCGCAGCCACTGAAGGCACGATGTCTACCGTAAATTTCTTCAGGTAATTCAGCATGACCCGGCCACTCCAAATGCGGGTCTGTTTGCGGGAACTTTTGGGCACATTGAGGGATCAAGTGCGACCGATCGGTGGCAATTCCCTGCAGTTCCGCCTCAGGGCTTCAGCTCGATTTCGAGGAATACGATTTCGGATGCCGTCTCGTTGAGTACGTCGTGCTCGACGCCGGCCTTCCGGAAATAGGATTTTCCTGTCGCCAGCTGCGCCTTGGAGCGCTCGCCATTGGGCGCCACGATCGTCATCTCGCCCGCTGTGACGGGCACGATCACATAATCCATTTCATGGATGTGATGGCCGGTGGCGCTGCCAGGCGCCAGGCGCCATTCGGTGACGCGCACCTCGGGGGTATCGACCTGGACGTCCGATTTGGCGTTAAGCATCTAGCTCTTGCTCCTGCCTGGGGGCTGATCCTTAACCGATCATCCCGATTTCCGAGGATATACTATGAAGCAATCAAGGGTCGCCGTCATCCATGTGAAGCGCCGATGAACTGCCGCGCGATCTCGATCGCGCCGAAGTTGCCCAGGTTCTCATGACCACCGCCGGGAATTCTGACGAAGCGCTTCGGTTCGTTGGCGAACGCGAACAGGCGCTCGCCAAAGCGGATCGGAATAGCGCGATCGTCGGTGCCATGCATGACCAGCAGGGGGACTTTGACCCGCGCAATTCGTTCGTCGGACCGGAACTGATCCCGCATCACCAGACACACGGGCATGTACCAGAACAGCGATGCGGCGACGTCGACGGTCGAACTGAAGGGCGCCTCCAGAATCAACTTTCCGATCTTCTGTTCGGCGGCGAGTGCGACTGCCACGCCCGTGCCGAGCGAGAAGCCCCAGACTACAATCCGCGCCGTGTCATAGCGCGCCGTGGTGAAGGCATATGCTGCGGCTGCATCCTTCAAGAGCCCCTGCTCGCTCGGCGAGCCCGTCGAGCCGGAATAGCCGCGGTAGGCCGGCACGACGATGCCGGTGCCGTCGGCGATGAGGTCGCGGAAGCGGCCGAAGAAGCCGGCGAGATAATCGCCGTTGCCGTGGAAATGGAGGATGACGGGGCGGCCGGGTTTTGCCGGCACGTGCCAGACGATGATCTTCTCGTCGTCCGCGGTGGTCAGGACATGCTCCTCGACCTCCGGGAAATCGGCCGCTGCCGGCGCGATGCGCTCATGGGTCGGGATTGGAAACAGGAAGGATCGCTGCAGCAGGAAAAGTGCGGCAACCCCGCCGCCATAGATGACGGCGAGGACGATTAGCAGCCATTTCAGGATAGTCATGGCAGCGCCATTAGCGCTTGAGCAGCTTTTCGACGTCGGGCCGGACGCGGCCCGGAACGGCGCGGCATCCACATGCAACGGCATGCGCGGTGTGCCACTTGATGCGCTGCTGCAGCGTTGCCTTGGACGGCATGCGATGGGACCGCTGACTCCCTGTTCAGGGCCACGGCCGCCTCGCCCCGCTCACATCGCCTTGACGATGTTCTCGGTGACCTTCTTGGCGTCGCCGAGCAACATCATGGTGTTGTCGCGGTAGAACAGCGGATTGTCGATGCCGGCATATCCGGACGCCAGCGAGCGTTTGATGAACATCACGGTGCCCGCCTTCCAGACCTGCAGCACCGGCATGCCGTAGATCGGCGAGGTTTTGTCCTCTTCGGCGGCCGGGTTGGTGACGTCGTTGGCGCCGATCACGAAGGCGATGTCGGCCTGCGCGAATTCGGAGTTGATATCCTCGAGCTCGAACACCTCGTCGTAGGGCACATTGGCTTCGGCCAGCAGCACGTTCATGTGGCCGGGCATGCGGCCGGCGACCGGGTGGATGGCGTATTTCACCTCGACGCCTTCCTTCTTCAGGATGTCGGCCATTTCGCGCAGCGCGTGCTGCGCCTGCGCCACCGCCATGCCGTAGCCGGGCACGATGATGACCTTGGAGGCGTTCTTCATGATGAAGGCCGCATCGTCCGCCGAGCCGAGCTTTGCCGGCTTCTGCTCGCCCGTGCCGCCGGCGGCCGCTGCCGTCTCGCCGCCGCAGCCGCCGAGGATCACCGAGATGAACGAGCGGTTCATCGCATGACACATGATGTAGGACAGGATCGCGCCCGATGAGCCGACCAGCGCGCCGGTGATGATCAGGGCGGAATTGCCCAGCGTGAAGCCGATGCCGGCCGCAGCCCAGCCGGAATAGGAGTTGAGCATCGAGATCACGACCGGCATGTCGGCGCCGCCGATCGGGATGATCATGAGTACGCCGAGGGCCAGCGCCAGGATGGTGATCATCCAGAAGTCGATCGCGCTGCCGGTCAGCACCAGGCGAACGATGAACACGACCAGCGCGATGGCGAGCGCGATATTAATCAGATGACGCGCCGGAAGAATGATCGGCGCCCCGCTCATCCGCGCGGACAGTTTCAGAAACGCGATCACCGAGCCGGTGAAGGTCAGCGCGCCGATGGCGACGCCGAGCGACATTTCAACAAGGCTCTGCTTGTGGATGTTGCCGGGCGTGCCGATGTCAAAAGCTTCAGGCGCATAGAACGCGCCGGCGGCGACCAGAACCGCGGCCATGCCGACCAGCGAGTGGAACGCCGCGACCAGTTCCGGCATCGACGTCATTGGCACGCGGCGGGCGATAACCGCGCCGATCGCACCGCCGATGGCGATGCCGAGCACGACGAGGATCCAGGCGGTGGCGTCCGCCGGCGGATGGCTCGCCAAGGTCGTGCCGACCGCGATTGCCATGCCGACCATGCCGAACAGGTTGCCCTGGCGGGACGTCGCGGGGCTCGACAACCCCCGCAGCGACAGGATGAAGAGGACGCCTGCCACGAGATAAAGAATTGCGGAAAGATTGGCGCTCATCTCAGGTCCCCGTTTCCCTCACCATCCCGAGGTGCTTGCCGCTCACTTGGCCTTCTTCTTGTACATCGCCAGCATGCGCTGGGTGACAAGGAAGCCGCCGAAAATGTTGATGCAGGCGAAGATCAGCGCGACGAAGCCGAAGCCACGCGCCCAGCCCGAGCCCGAGGAGATCATGCCGACGCCGACCGCCAGCAGCGCGCCGACAACGATCACCGAGGAGATCGCATTGGTCACGCTCATCAGTGGCGTATGCAGCGCGGGGGTCACCGACCACACCACGAAATAACCGACGAACACGGCGAGCACGAAAATCGACAGCCGGAACACGAAGGGATCGACGGCCTGCGCGAGATGCTCCATGGCTTCTCTCCTATTTCGGCTGGAAGTTCGGGTGTATCACCGCGCCGTCTTTCGTCAGCGCGGTCGCCTTCACCAGTTCATCATCCCAGTTCACGGCAACGGCTTTGTTGGCCTTGTCGATCATGGTCTCGATGAACGAGAACAAATTGCGGGCATAAAGGCTCGATGCCGACGCCGCGACACGGCCGGCCAGATTGGTGTAGCCGACGATCTTGACGCCATCGACGTCAACCACCTCGCCCGCCTTGGCGCCCTCGACATTGCCGCCGCGCTCGACGGCGAGATCGACCAGCACCGAGCCGGGCCGCATCGACTTCACCATGTCGCTGGAAACCAGCCGCGGCGCCGGACGGCCCGGGATCAGCGCGGTGGTGATCACCACGTCCTGCTTCTTGATGTGCTCGGCGGTGAGCGCGGCCTGCTTGGCCTGGTACTCCTTCGACATTTCCTTGGCGTAGCCGCCGGCGGTCTGCGCGTTCTTGAACTCCTCGTCCTCGACGGCGAGGAATTTCGCGCCGAGCGATTCAACCTGCTCCTTGGTCGCCGGCCGCACGTCGGTCGCGGTGACGACGGCGCCAAGACGGCGCGCGGTCGCGATCGCCTGCAGGCCGGCGACGCCGACGCCCATCACGAACACCTTTGCGGCTGGAACGGTGCCGGCCGCCGTCATCATCATCGGAAACGCGCGGCCGAAGGCTTCGGCGCCCTCGATCACCGCGCGATAACCGGCGAGGTTCGCCTGCGAGGACAGCACGTCCATCACCTGCGCGCGCGTGATGCGCGGCATCAACTCCATCGCGAAGGCGGCAATGCCGGCATCCGCCATCGCCTTCAGCGCGGCGTCGTTGCCGTAGGGGTCCATGATCGCAACGACCAGTGTGCCGCGCTTGTAGCTGGAGAGCTCGGAAGATTCAGGCCGCTTCACCTTGATGATGATGTCGGCGTCCTTCAGGGCATCCGCGCTGACGGTGGCGCCGGCGGCCGTGAATTCGGAATCCGGCAGGCCCGACTTGATGCCAGCGCCGGGCTCGACCGCGACTTCCGCGCCGAGCGCCTTGAATTTCTTCACGGTGTCGGGCGATGCGGCAACCCGCGGCTCCGACGGGTCGATTTCCCTGGCAACGGCAATCTTCATGAGGCCTCCGCTGGCGCGAACGCGCAGGCTAGCGCTAGTTCCATGGGTATGGATACCGGTTTTTTGCGGCCGGCACGCTGGCAAATTTTTACACCGCACCGCCAAACGCGGCGCGGTGTCGACAGATCAGGTCAGGAAGATCGCCATCAAGGCGAGGATCACCACGACGGCCGCCGAGCCGTACTTCACCAGCTTGATGAACCCTTCATAGGTCTGCTCATGCGCTTCGTAGTCGTTGCCGTCGGCGGTGGTGTAGGCCACTTCGCTATGGTCTGCCATCAGGATCCCCAGTCGGTCTAAAGTCCAATCTTGCGAGCCATTACCGCAAACGCGCCAGCAGGGCAACGGCGGCAGCCGATATGCCCGCCCCTGTCGGTTCATTGAGAAGGCCAATTATCCCTGATCCAGCGGGTCAGGCTTCCGGGGCGTCGAGTCGCCCCGCGGGATCGGGTCGGGAAGCCCCCTGGCCGAGCACGAAATCGAAGCGGCCGGCGAGCCATCCTTCATTCTTGACGGTCCGGATCAGCAGATCCGCGCGAAACAGCCCGTCGGAACGGTTTTTCGCCTCGCCAGGAAAATAAAGCTGCGTCGTCAGGACCCGGCCGCCGCGCGGCTGCACCTTAACATGGATATGGGGGGTGCGGCCGACATAGGCGCCGGGCACGACGCTGCGCAGCCGGAAGCGTCCATCCGCGTCGGTGAATTGATGGCCGCGCAGGCGGAAGCCTGAATTGTCATACCGGCCCCTCTCATCGGCCTGCCAGAAATCCAGGAGCGCACCCGCGATCGGCTTGCAGTCACGCGACAATACGAAGCCGATAAGTTCGATCGGCTGGCCAGACATACCGGGCTCAAGCAGTTCGACACGCTCCGGCGAGGACGGCTTGAAAAACGGGCCCTCGGTCTGCGGTACCGTCGGCTCGTCGCCAGCATGGCATGCCGGCGTCGGCGAAAGCTGCGCCTGCGCTACACCGCTGCCGATGCCGAACAGAGAGCCGGCCGCGAAAGCTCCCGCAGAGAGAACAACGCGGCGCGTCGGCGAATCGATCATGAGATCCTCCACTCCCCGCCCCCGCCGAACACTCTCAGCCCATGGTCTCCAGTTCGTCGATCATCCCGGCAATGACCGAAAGCCCGCCGTCCCAGAATTTGGGATCCTTGGCATCGAGTCCGAACGGTTTCAGTAGTTCGGAATAATGTTTGGTACCGCCGGCGGCCAGCATGTCGAGATAGCGCTCGGCAAAACCTTCGGATGCATTCTCGTAGACCGCATAGAGCGAGTTCACCAGGCAGTCGCCGAACGCATAGGCGTAGACGTAGAAAGGCGAATGAATGAAGTGCGGGATGTACATCCAGAAATTCTCGTAGCCCGCCTTGATCTCGATCGCTGGACCCAGGCTCTCGCCCTGCACGCTAAGCCAGATTTCGCCGATGCGCCGGGCGGTCAATTCGCCGTTCTTGCGCTCAGTGTGGACCGCGCGCTCGAAGGTGTAGAACGCGATCTGCCGCACCACGGTGCTGATCATGTCCTCGACCTTGCCTGCGAGCAGCGCCTGGCGCTGCCTGGCGTTCCTGGTCTGCGACAGCAGCCGCTTGAAGGTGAGCATCTCGCCAAACACGCTCGCGGTTTCCGCCAGCGTCAGCGGCGTCGGCGCCATCAGCGCGCCGTTCTTCGCGGCCAGCACCTGATGCACGCCATGGCCAAGCTCGTGCGCGAGCGTCATCACGTCGCGCGGCTTGCCCTGGTAGTTCATCAGAACGTAAGGGTGAGCCGACGGCGTGGTCGGATGCGAGAACGCTCCCGGCGCCTTGCCTGGCCGCACCGGCGCGTCGATCCAGCGATCTGTGAAGAAACGCTCGGCGATGTCGGCCATGTCTGTCGAGAAGCCGCGGTAGGCCGTCAGCACCATCTTCTGCGCCTCCGGCCAGGCGATGTTGCCGGTCGCGGCAAACGGCAGCGGCGCGTTGCGATCCCAATAGGGCAGCTTCTTCTTTTTGAACCAACCCGCCTTGAGCTGGTAGTAGCGGTGCGACAGCTTCGGATAGGCCGCGCGCACGGAAGCGACCAGTGCATCCACCACCTCGCGCTCGACGCGGTTGTTGAGATGGCGGGAGTCCGCAACGTCCTTGAAACCCCGCCAGCGGTCGGAGATTTCCTTGTCCTTGGCGAGCGTGTTGGTGATCAGAGCGAAGGTGCGCTCGTTTTCCTTGAAGGTCTTGGCGAGCGCATTCGCCGCCGCCCTGCGCTTTTCGCCGGCGCGATCCTGCATCAGGTTCAGCGTCGGCTCGATCGCCAGCTCCTTGCCGCCGACCCTGAAGCGCAGCGCCGAGATGGTCTGGTCGAACAGCCGGTTCCAGGCAGCATAGCCGCTCTGGGCCTTCTCGTGGAAGAGCTGCTCGACGCGGTCTTCCAGCTGATATGGCTTGTCCTTGCGCAAATCCTCGATCCACGGCCGATAGTGGCCGAGTTCGGGCGCCTGCATCGCGCGCTCGATCACGTCGTCGTCGATGCGGTTGAGCTCGAGGGCGAAGAAAAGCAGATGCGTCGAGGCGGCGGTCAGCCGCTCCGATACGTCGCCGAAGAATTTCGAGATGGCGGGATCGACGCTGTCGCCGGCATGGACGAGCCCGGCATAGGAGCCGAGCCGGCCGGCCAGATCATCGATCGCTTCATAACGCCTGACCGCTTCGGCGAGCCAGCGGCCGCCATCCTCCCTCGCCGTGAATTCAGCAAGTTTGCCCTTGTAGTCGGTCTCGAATGCGATGCAGTCGGCATCCATCTTGGAAAGGTCCCGCGCCACCTCCGGTGCGTCGATGCTGGAATAGAGGTCGGCGAGATTCCATTCAGGAAGCCTGCCGGTCTTTGCCTTGGCCGCAGCCCCCTTGTTCGTTGCGGCCTTCTTCGTTGCCGGCCTGCGGGATGTTTTGGCGGCGCGGGATGTCGCGGATGATTTCGCGGTCATGGACACTTTCAAATTTGCGGGAACGATAAATTGAAATGATTCAGGCTGGCGCACTTGGTCAGGCTAATGCCGCAAGCTGCGGCGCCACCTGCACCAGAAGCTCCTCGCCCTCAACAAGCAACGGCTCGAATTTTTCCTGGAACGTGCTTCGGATCGCGAACCACAGCACGACCGCCCGCACCATGAGCCAAGGCGCAGACGAGACGGCGGCCCTCGCATGCCAACCGACGAGATCGAGATTTCGATGCTCGAACAGCAGCCGGCCCGATCCGTCCTCCAGGATATATCGCCCGCCGATGCGGGACACACACAGCTCGCACGCCTGTTCCGGACGGGGACCCAGCAGATAGAACTGGGCGTCGCCGTCTTCGGTCACGCCGGTTTCCCAGGTGCGGCCGGTGGCTGGCGCAATTGCCGTGTGCAGGGCGGCGATAATGGAATTGAGTTCCGCCTCGGCCCACCCGGCGTTCTGTCTGCGCTCGAACGCAACAACGTTCATTTGCTCTTGCTCTCCGCTCCGAACAGGAGCCGGTGGAGTTCCGGCTCATAATACATTAACAGATGCCTAGCGAAGCCGCGCTGTTCAAGACCCAGCTCGTCAGCCCATGCCCCGATGAGTTCAGTCGGAACGCGGCTGAAGCCGTTCTCCACCTGCGACACGAAGGTGTAGTATTTGAGACCAAGCTTCGCTGCGAGATCTGCCTGCGACAATCCGGCATCCGCACGGCGCAGCTTCAGCCAGTCGCCTGCCTGTTTCCGCAATTGACGGGCTTCCGGGACGTCCTTGCCAAGCGTCCGCGCCGCGAACCCATCTTGATATTTGGCACGTTTCATGATTACTAAACTATCTAATTTGAATGTCAGGACGAATGGTGTTTACGTAGCACAGTTTCGCCCGGCTCAGGTTTGGCAATTGCAGTGAGGACTCACTAGCCCAATGGCCTTCACAGACCGCAATCATGTTGCCCGGCCGGGCCGCCGATACACGCTCCGCGCCGGGGAGCTGATGGCCGGCGTGCTGCTGGCGGCCCTGATCGCCACCTTGGGAATCCGCAAGCTCGTACCTGCCGAGGCGCTGGCGCCTGCAATGGTCACGCTGCTGTTTGCGGCCGGCGCGGTGACTGCCGGGATCGCGCTGCTTTGCCGGCGCGAAGGGCTTCGCGGCATGTGCTTCGACCTCGCCGGCGGCTTCACATTCATCGGCATCGTCGTTTCCGTCTTCATAGAGCCGGAGCAACTGCCGGGGCTATTCAACGCCTCGCATCAACCTGAGTAACGAAACTTCTTGCCGCGGCTTGACCGCGGTCTTGTCGACCATGTGCGTCCAAACCCGGGCCCCTCTGGCAGTTCACGCGAACTGCGATGTCGGATTGGACGTCGAACGGAGTGGCCCCTGATGCTGGAATTAATCTCCTCACAATCCCTGACAGCGCTCTTCCAGGTCGTGATGATCGATCTGGTGCTGGCCGGCGATAACGCGATCGTCATCGGCCTTGCCGCGGCAGGTCTTCCCGAAAACAAGCGGAAGCAGGCCATCCTGATCGGCATACTGGCTGCCACCGCGCTGCGGATCGGCTTCGCCAGCATCACGGTGCAATTGCTGCAGATCATTGGACTGCTGCTGGCCGGCGGCATTCTGCTGCTCTGGGTTTGCTGGAAGATGTGGCGCGAATTGCGGACGCAGCACTCGGCAACGGTCCAGGACCTCTCAGCAGCCCGCGCCGTCCCTGCCGGCTCCGCACCTCCCGAAAAGACGCTCGGCCAGGCCATATGGCAGATCACCCTTGCCGACGTCTCGATGTCGCTCGACAATGTTCTGGCCGTTGCAGGCGCGGCGCGCGAACACCCGATGATCCTGGTATTCGGCCTCGGACTCTCGATCGCGCTGATGGGCCTTGCCGCCACCTTCATTGCTCGCATCCTCGAAAGGTACCGCTGGATCGCCTATGTCGGCCTTTTGATCATCCTCTATGTGGCCATCGACATGTGTTATCGCGGCGCATTGGAAGTGTGGCCGGCCGTCAGGATCTGAAATTCCGCCGCAGCGCTCTCGAAACGGCGAACTGCGGCCTCCTTGCCGCAAATTCGGCCCGCTTGACGCTCCAACCGTCTCAAACGCGACGCAATCAGCGGCCAGTTTCGAAATGGCCGCGCGCTTTTTTCTGCCCGGAAGAATCGCGGCGGCCAAAAGCGAACCGGACGGCCAAGGCTTAAGAGTGCATTAATCGGCATCGTCCACAGTGCCCCGAATCGGGACAGAAAGTCAGTTTGTAACGTGCGGGGAGTGCTATGGCTGCCACCATCTTGATTGCCGACGATGATGCCGTTCAGCGTCGCCTGATCGAAAACATGGTGCAGAAATGCGGCTATGAAACCGCGGTGGTCGATTCCGGCGATGCGGCCATCGAGCTTTTGACAGGACCGGACGGCCAGGGGATCGACTGTCTGGTGCTTGACCTCGTGATGCCCGGCCTCGACGGCATGGGCGTGCTGGCGAAGATCCGCGATGCGGGCTTGAACCTGCCGGTGATCGTGCAGACCGCCCATGGCGGGATCGACAACGTGGTCTCGGCAATGCGCGCCGGCGCGCAGGATTTCGTGGTCAAGCCGGTCGGCTTCGAGCGCCTGCAGGTGTCGCTCCGCAACGCGCTCAAT
>JAEZEU010000238.1 GCA_023432885.1 Pseudomonadota bacterium
GGGGTGTCCCTACAAGGGCGTTCTCTATGCCGGCGTGATGATCACGAAGGACGGCCCGAAGCTCGTCGAATACAACGCGCGGTTCGGCGATCCCGAGTGCCAGGTGCTGATGCTGCGCATGATGAGCGACATCGTGCCGGCGCTGCTGGCGTCCGCCGACGGCCAATTGAAGAATTTCGGCCTGCGCTGGTATGACGAAGCCGCGCTTACCGTGATCATGGCCACCAGGGGCTATCCCGGCGATTACGGCAAGGGCTCGGTGATCGAAGGGCTCGACGAGGCCGCCAAGGTCGAGGGCGTGGAGATCTTCCATGCCGGCACGGCCATGAAAGACGGCCGCATCGTCGCCAATGGCGGGCGTGTGCTCAACGTCTGCGCGCTCGGCAAGAGCGTGGCGGAAGCGCAGGCGCGAGCCTATCAGGCCGTCGACCGCATCAAATGGCCGGAAGGCTTTTGCCGCCGCGACATCGGCTGGCAGGCGGTGAAGCGGGAAAAGAGCGAGAGCTGACCTCAAGCCTGGCAACGAGATCAGCGCGTCGCGGCAGCGAATGCGAGTTGCGCTTCATCAGTCATGCAGAGCCTGCCACACCACCTCCCCACGGCCACTGTCGGAGTAGCCGGTGGCCTGAGCTATCTCGCGATGCAGACTGCCGAGCACCCCGGAACTAAGCCTGAGACGGCAAAGGCCGCGCGAAACTGAGTTCGTGTCCATCGGGGTCGACGAGATGAAAGTAACGCTCTCCCCATTCGGCGTCTCGGGGCACTGTCGCGGGCTGACACCCGGCCGCCAGCGCGCGGTCGTAGAATGCATCGACGTCGGCGACGTAGAAGATGACGCGCCCCCACCACGACCAGCGCGTTTGATCAGGCTGCGCGGTCAGGTTGAGATACCCCGTTCCCGCCCGAAAGCTTGTAAATGAGGAGGCTTCGCCGCCATAGAGAATGTCAAACCCCAAGGCGCGGTAGAATCGGACGGCGCGTTGCATGTCGTGGGTGGCGAGTGTGATTGCGCTGATCCCTTCGATCATGATGACACCTCCGGCAACGAGATCGAAACAGTAGGTGGGACTCCCATCACAGACATTCTACGACTGCTGGGGGCAGCCGCTATGTTGTATCGAGTCGCTCCGGACGACGCGCAATGCGCGTCGATCCGGAATCTCGAAGCTGTTGGACTATTCCCTATCTCTTGAGCTTTGCGGGTTCACTCAATCGCGCACATGGCCACGACGAATGTCAGAGCAAATCCCCGCCCGCCGCCGAGGCCGTGGTGCCGTGCTCGCGGAACGCCTTGATGACGTTCTTGCCGATCTTCCACTTGTGCACCTCGTCGGGCCCGTCGACCAGCCGCTGCGAGCGCACCTGGGTGTACCACTTGGCGAGAGGGGTGTCCTGGGAGAAGCCGAGCGCGCCGTGCAGCTGAATCGCGGTGTCGATCACCTTGTGCACCATGTGGGCATGGAAGATCTTCGCGATCGAGTTCTCCTGCCGGATGTCCAGGCCCTTCTCGGCCTTGTAGGCAATGTGCAGCAGCATCAGGCGGCCGATATAGAGCTCGCTCGCGCAGTCCGCGAGCATGAACTGCACGGCCTGGCGATCGGCGAGCAGCTGGCCGAAGGTCGAGCGCTTGGTGACATGCGCCACCGCCATGTCGAGGGCGCGCTGCGCTTTTGCGACATTGTGCATGCCGTGGCGCAGGCGGCCATAGGCCAGGCGGTGCTGGCCCATGGCAAAGCCGTTGCCTTCGCCGCCGAGCAGATTGTCGGCCGGCACTTTCAGATCGCGGATCTCGATCTCGGAGTGGCCGCCGTGCAGCACATCATCATAGGGCCCTTCGATCGCCATGTTGGCGACGTTGCGCTTGATCTTGTAGCCGGGGTTGGGCAACTCGACGATGAACGTGGAATACTGCTTGTGGCGCGGCGCGTTGGGATCGGTCTTCGCCATCACCAGCGCCATGTCAGCGACGCTGGCCGAGGAGGAGAACCATTTCTCGCCGTTGAGGATGTAGTTCTCGTTGCCGTCCTTCACCGCCGAGGTCTGCATGCCCGTGGCGTCGGCGCCGGCCGCTTTCTCGGTCATGGAGAAGCAGATGCGCTTCTCGCCATTGAGCAGGGGCTTGAGGAACTTCTCCTTCTGATACTCCGTGCCATGGGCGAGGATCGTCATCATGGAGGCATCATCGGGGCCCTGTGTGTTCATCGACAGCGCCCCCAGCATGCTTTCCCCGAGCTCCATCTGCACCAGCGCGTTGGCCAGCGGACCGAGGCCCATCCCGCCATATTCCTTCGGCACCCACGGACACCACAGGCCCTGCGCGCGCGCCTTCTTCCGCAAGGGGCCGAGCACTTCGTCGAGCGGCTTGGTGGCGAGTTCCTTCTCGGCAGGGATGCATTCCTCATGCACCCATTTGCGCACCTTCTCGCGGATCGCTTTGGCCTCGGCCGGAATTTCGAAATCGATTCCCATGGCGTTTCCTTTTGGCTTCTTGCTGGTTGGGCTCGGCCGATGGCATAAACCCGTGACGTGCCAGCGGCAACCCGAACAAAGTTTGAAGCAGGAAAACGCCGTCGCAGGAGACCCGCATGCCCGATCTCGCCGATCTCTTTCCCGGCTTCGGCTCCGAATGGATCAACACGTCCGCGGGCCGCATCTTCGCCCGAACCGGCGGCAAGGGTCCGCCGCTATTGCTGCTGCACGGATTTTCCGAGACGCATGTGATGTGGCATCGCGTAGCGCCGCAGCTTGCCGACAGATTCTCGCTGATCATCGCCGATCTGCCCGGCTACGGCTGGTCCGACATGCCGGAGAGCGACAGGGAGCACACGCCCTACACCAAGCGCGCGATGGCGAAGACGATGATCGAGGCGATGGAGCAGCTCGGCCATGTGCATTTCGCGCTCGCCGGGCATGACCGCGGCGGCCGCGTCGCCTATCGGCTGGCGCTCGATCATCCCGGGCGGCTATCCAAGCTCGCCGTACTAGACATCCTGCCGACCTATAATTACTGGGAGCGCATCAACCGGCCCTATGCGCTGAAGATCTGGCACTGGACTTTCCTCGCCCAGCCGCACCCTCTGCCGGAGACGCTGATCACCGGCAATCCGGATTTTTTCCTTAAGTTCAAGATGGCCAGCCAGACCAAGTCGAAGACGCTGGAAGAGATCGATCCGCGTGCGCTGGAGCATTATCTGGCGCCATTTCGCGATCCCTCGCGCGTACATGCGATGTGTGAGGACTATCGCGCCGGGGCCTATGCCGATTACGAGATCGACAAGGCCGATCAGGCGGCCGGCAGGAAGATCACGATTCCGATGCTGGCGCTGTGGGGCGAGGCCGGTATTGCCAGCGCCGCGGCGACGCCGCTGGATACCTGGAGGACCTGGGCGACCAATGTGACGGGCTCGCCGATCGACAGCGGGCATTTTCTGACCGAGGAAAATCCGGACGTGACGGCAAGGCTGCTGCGCGAGTTCTTTACCGCCTGACTCTGAAGAATTCCTTCAAAAGCGTCGCAGCCTCGCTTTCACCGACGGCCGAATAGACTTCCGGTACGTGGTGGCAGGTCGGGGAAGCAAAGAACCGCACGCCGGAATCGACGGCGCCCCCCTTGGGATCGGCCGCGCCGTAGTAGAGGCGGCGAATGCGGGCGAACGAAATCGCAGCCGCGCACATCGTGCAGGGCTCCA
>JAEZEU010000269.1 GCA_023432885.1 Pseudomonadota bacterium
CGATCCGGCCGTCTCTCGGCGACGGTCCAGGCTACGGCGCCGCCCAGCGAATGTCCGGCCATCGCGAAGCGATCGAGCTTGAGCGCATCGACCAGTGCTTCGATAAACTCCGCATACGCATCGACCGAGTACTCTTGACGCGGCCAGGCACCGGTGAGCCCGTGGCCCGGCAAGTCCACCGAGATCAGCCGCGCCTTCGACCCCAGTTCACGTACCCAGCCCTCCCAGACATGCAGCGAGCCGCCTGCGCCGTGGATCAATACCAGCGGAATGCCGGCGGGATCGCCCTGGTCGCGCACATGGGCGCGCGCGCCGGCGACATCGATGAAGTTCGATTGGCTGTTGGCATAACGCGCCGTCAGTACGTCGGGCGGCAATGCCGGTGAATAGGCCCACCACGCTGCGCCCGCCAGCGATCCCAGCGCGAACAGCAGAAAGAGCCGCAGGCGTCGCGCTCGCTTGTAGCTCATCTAACCATGTGTCCTCTGACGCAAGGCCGGGGTGCGCGCTCCTCGCCACCCATACCCGTCGGCCGCCGTGCGCGGATCACCCTGCGCGAGCCGCTGGGCCGCGACCTTGGCGCTGTGCGCAGCCACCAGCATGAAGCACGCCGACTTGCTAAGTGCGCCGATCGGCTTGCCTTTGGGCGCGCCGAAGAACGCTCTGATCTGACGCAGCCGACGCGAGTAGTGTTTGTCATCCGTGCTGAGAAAATTCCGCAGTTCGGTGTGATCCAGCGCCCAGGAGACATTGGCATGGAAGCGCTTGAGGAACAGCGGCTCGCTGGCGCACCGAAAGCGGCCAACCAGAGCCAACTCTGCCAGCATCGCACGATCGCTGCCTGCGAAATTCGGCAGGAGTGACGTTTGCCGCAGAGCCTCACGCCTGACAATGCCGAACATGTGGGTCCCCCAGCGGGCCCGCGTCAGCACCTGCCAGAATCGGGCAACGGCTACAGGCGTGTCGCCGATGCTCGGAACGTCCGCCCAATACCGTCTGCCGGTCTTTCGATCGGTGAAGCTGTCGGTCTCCTGATCGTAGGGGAGCATCTCCCCCTTCTCGCTGATGAAGGCAGTGCCGGTGTGGGCCAGAACGGTGTCTGGATTGCTTTCAAGCAACCCCATGCAGGCAGCGAGATATTCGTCATGGTACAAGTCGTCGTGGGCAGCCCACTTGAACAGCGGCGCCCTCGAGAGCTCGAACACCCGGTTGAAGTTCGCGATGGCACCCACATTCCGGCTGTTGCGAAAGTAGCGGATACGGGAATCGCGCCGTTCGTACTGGCAGCAAATGTCCGGAGTTTGGTCGCTCGACGCATTGTCACAGATCAGGATTTCGAAGTCCCTGAACGTCTGCGTCAACAGACTGTCCAGCAGCTCCGGCAAGAATTCCTGCCCGTTGAACACCGGAATTCCAATCGAGAGTTTTGGCATCGAGTTCATTCCTCGTGCTTGACCAGAACCGACTATGTACCCCGCATCGACCTCGATCAAACGAACGCTCGCGTGTTACTCCTTTGGCCGCGACGAATCCGCGCACACTTTGGAGGTACTGCTTAAGAATGGTCGATTGCAGCGCATATTGCTCGACACGCGATCGTCGCTTCAGACCCCGACCTCATTGCGCTGAAGAGACATTCGACATTGGTTTCTCGTTCGGTGTCGATTTGAGATGGTCGGCCAGCCGAAGGGAGAGCGCGACGATGGTAAGTGACGGATTGGCATAGCCGCCGGTTGCAAAAACCGATCCACCGGCGATGTAGAGGTTGGTCATCCCGTGTACGCGACAGTTCTCGTCCACGACCCCATGAGTGGGGTCGTGGTGCATTCGTGTCGTACCGAGCTGGTGCCAGTTACCGTAGACCGCGGGCGGATCCTCGGCCGCACCAAGGGTCGAGATCACCGTGCCCACGCCTGCCTTAAGCACAGCGCCGCCAAAAATCTCCACGGTCCGCCGGATCGAGTACCAGTCCATGCTGGTCAGTTGCCAATCGAGAATCGTCTTGGGAACGCCAAGTCGATCCCGACGTCGGGCCAGCCTTACCCGAGACGACATCGTCGGTGCTTGCTCGGCCATCACGTCGATACCGAAGGCCTCCGGCGGCCGCCCGGAGCGCCAGTTCGTGTAATGGCGTATGACTTGTGGCGCGCCCAGTAGGGCTCGCAGCGCATGCCTTGCCAGCCCCGGCGTCGCGACCCCGTAATGCGCCGATCTTCGGAAGACCTGAGCCGATTGCACGGCCGCTGTCATACCGGAGCGGTAGGTGGGTCTCAGCCGCAGCACGGCGTTGAGCAGTCGCTCTCGTCTCAAGACGAGGTCACTCAACCGAAACATGGCTTCGACCGTGACGTCGTTCCCGACGCGCTGGTGGTCGTACAATTTGAACGCGCCTCGATCGAGCTTTGGATCTGGGATCAGATATCCGACCGCGGCGTCCGGATGTTCCATGAAGGACCGGCCCACCAAGTCGCGGCTATTGCCGATGCCAGCCGGCTGGCTGTCGCGGGAGACCAGCAGCAGGCGAGCGGTCTCAATCGCTCCCGCCGCCAGGACGAACATCCGTGCGTGCACGCTGAATCGATTGCCTGACAACGTCGCACAATCAACCCGGATCACGCGACCCTTCCTGTCGGCGAGGTGCACGGCAGTGGCATGGAGGACGAGGTTCACGTTCTCGGCGCGCGTTAATTCACCCTCGTAGCGATCGAATCTGCTGCGTTTGCCAAACTGGAAGATCACGGAAGTGACGAGCCTGGGATCCAGGGGCAGAGCAGACCCATATCCTCGGCTCTCCCATGCCTCCGCGTCGTAGGCAAGCGGACCCAAATTGCACACCTGCTGGGCCCGCTCATAGAAGGGATCGAGCTGCGCCCTGTCGATGGGCCAGCCGTGCTCTGGCAAGCCATCGCGTGCCTCGAAATCGATCGAGTCAAGCGGCCGGGCATGAACGCCGCGATTATCGTGCCATGCCCGCGACGAGCCGCCGAATGCACGCACTCTTGTGAACCGGAGCGGATAATAAGGTTGACCAGCATTCCTTCCGCCGGCGAGCGCTTGCTCGCCCAGAGTATGCCGTCGCAGCACGGTCGGAAGGTGGCGAAGAGACTTTGTGAACTCGAGACCGCCTCCTTCCAGGAGCACGATGCTCTTGGATCGACCGATGAACTCCCGTGCGATCGAGATCCCCGCGATTCCTGCACCGATAATGCAGGTGTCGGCCTGCAAGGTCGTGCCGGCTGCGATCCGTCTCGCGTCAGTGAGCACCGAGCAGCCTCCGGTCCTCACGCAGGCTGGAGATGCCGCAACCATGATGCTTCAGCCAGGACCTGAACATGAGAACCGGCCAAAGATGGTCAGCACGATCTCGCCGGCCGGTGAGATGTTCGTGCCACTTCACTTGGATCGGGTTCGGATCCAACAACCCCTCTTGGCGAATGCTGCCGGGGTCCAACAGGTCCTCGGCCCACTCCCGCAGCGGCCCCCTGAGCCATGTGCTCAACGGCAGATGGAATCCCATCTTGGGCCGCTGGTACAACGTTTCGGGAACATGTTGGTAGAGAACCCGACGAAGGATGTATTTCCCTGTCTCGCCGCGCACCTTCAGGTCAGGCGGCAAAGTGAAGGAGAATTCGACGACGCGATAGTCCATGAACGGCGTGCGGGCCTCTACGCTCACGGCCATGCTCGCGCGATCGACCTTCTTGAGCTGCGTGTCTACGAAGGTCGTGACGAGTTCATGAACGAGCATCCGCTCCAGCATCTCGAATTCGCCGTTCAGCTGAACGAATGAAAAATCGCCTGGCGACTGCTCGGGATGGTGATCGACAACGAGCCGGTCACCGGCGTCCCACCGGGTGGAGAGCACACGGTACATCTCCTCGTCTGAGCCGGCACCCAACCAGCGGGCCAGTCGATGGAGCTTGGCGCCTGGGGTCCGCTCCCGGAGCCGGGAGGGAATCGCGGGCTCGATGGCACCGAAGACGTTGTCCCACGTTGCCGGTGGGATCGCCGTCAGCGCTCGCGCTGATTGCCTCCGAATCCCGGCCGGCAGCCAACCGATGCGATGGCAAACCCTCGGCAGCCATCGATGGCGATGGTAGCCCGCGAACAACTCGTCGCCTCCGTCACCCGCCAGCACGACGGTCACAAATTGTCCTGCAAGCCGGTATGCGACGTGATTGGACACATAAGACGGATCGGACTGCGGCAGGTCCGACAGCCGGGCGAGCGAAGGAATCAATTGGATGATGTCCTTTGGAGCCATGTAGAGCTCGGTGTGATCCGAACCGATGTGAGCGGCGATCTTGCGCGCGGCGGGTGCCTCGTCGAGACCTGCATCGGGAAAGCCGATCGAAAAGCTGCGGATCGGCCTCGGACTCTCCTGCTGCAGAAGCGCGAGCACAGTGGAGGAATCGATTCCTCCCGATAGCAGGACCCCGAGCGGAACGTCGCTGACCCTGCGCAAGCGGACCGCGTCCCTCAACAAGCCGTCCAGCCGCTCGACAGCTTCCGCCTCGCTTCCCGAGAAGCGATCACGGAGCCCAGCCTCGGCCTTCTCGGTCGCCGACCAGTACACGCGCTCACGCGCCTGGAGCCTCCGGTCGAATGTCAAGTATGTTCCCGGGCGCATGTTACAAACGCCGCGGTAGATCGTATCCTCGGACCGCTGGTGAATTTCACGCAGGTACCGATCCAGCCAGTCGCGGTCGATCCGGAGCGCCGCCTCCGGGTAAACCGAGATCGCCTTCAATTCCGAGCCGAATACGAGCGCGCCGTTGAGGCGGCCATAGTAGAGAGGCTTGACGCCTAGCCTGTCTCGCACCAGGCACAGCGTTCGCTCACGGACGTCCCAAAGCGCGAACGCGAACATGCCGTTGAACGACTCGAGCGCCTTGTCGAGGCCCCAGGCTTCGATCGCCGCAAGGATCACCTCGGTGTCCGAGTGACCGTGCCAGCGTGGCGCCACACCTGCGGCCTCGAGCATGTGAGCGATCGACGCGGAATTGTAAATCTCACCATTGTACGCAATGACGTACCGACCCGATACGGAGTGCATGGGCTGATGGCCCTGGGGCGACAGGTCGATGACCGCCAGCCTTCGACTTCCGAGCGCTACTCCTGCGATCGGATCGACCCACGCTCCTTCGTCGTCGGGTCCGCGATGCGCGAGGGTATTCGTCATGTCGATGACATGCCGGTGCATCGATTCGCGACCGTGATTACTGCCGGGATGGAGGAAGCCTGCGATACCGCACACGAGGGAGCCTTCCGGTCTTGATTGTCGATGATCGCCGTTCCATCGGACATTGGCTGCAAGCCGACATGGGCCTGACCAATCGGAACGCCTCCTATGCTGACGACAAGGATGAGGCAGTTAGGGTTTGGCCGCACTATGGCCTTTGGTGATTCACCGGCGCAATTCTGGAGTACCCCCCGTCGGGATTCTGGCGTAATCGCCCGCCCTCCGGACTTTTCGTTCGATGATGCTCGATCTCTCGTCTCGTCCGAGACAACAGCCGTCAGAAACGGATCAGCTGACCGCCCTGCTCCAACCCCTTTTGTCGGAGCTGGCCCCAATCCATCACGTTATGCCCCCAAAAAAAGCGAACCGGCCCGCTTAGCCGCGCAGCCCGATATACATTGCCGTCGAAAGTGTTGTTGCCGTCGTTGATGATTGCGAAATTCTCATCGAGGAGGCTGACGTCGGAAACGCCGCCAGCGCAAGCTGTACCTTCGAAATTTGAATCGTTGTCATGAACGCTGTTGTTGCGTGTCTTGTATTTGCCGCCGTCCTTAGTCCGCCGGCCTTGATCGATCAGGACAACGCCACATCCGCCAGGAGCGATAGTCAACGTGTTGTTGTGCACCTCCACCTCCTCCGAGGCGGCAACACCTATTTCAGCGCGCCAGAATCCTCCTCTGCGTCCCCTGCCATTGTGCCTGACCACGTTGTTGCGAATGACCGCCTTGAATGAAATCTCGTGAAAGATTCCGATATCCTGATTTCCCTCTACGAGATTGTCCTCATAGATAACATTGCGGCAGTCGATATCGCACCACAGCCCGGGACCGACGTTGTCGCGAACATGATTTCCGCGGAATATGACCCCATCGCTCAAGGCGATCTTGGCGCCACCGCCTTCCCAAGTGTAGTCGAAGCCATAGATGTTGTTCGACCATATCCTGTTCTTCTCGATTCGGATGTCCCGCCCGTGCCCTGCGATGCCAATCTCGCCGTTGTCGTGAATGTCACAGTTGCGCACACGACCGCCGGTCCCGATGCCGATCCCAGCCCCGCTGTTCCAGCGTAGCTCGCAATTTTCGATTGTCCATCCGACGCCCTCGGTCGTTTGAATCGCCCCTTTCTGCGCCACGCTCGAATATTTCTCGACTGTCACGTTCCCGATCAGGACGTCGTGCGCCATGCTTGCGAACGCGAAAGCGGCGACAGTGGCCTCTACCTTGTGGCCCGTCGGGTCATCGGCGAGATAGATCTTCCCGTTGGCATAATCGAAATAGAATGCATTGCTGTCGAGGCGATCCTTATTCAAGATCTGCCGCATCGGCTTATCGTCGATGAATACGCCTTCAGGCAAATCACATGCTGGCTCAGCGCGTGTACACTCGCCGTTCTTCCGGCCGTGCTGCCATTGACCGCTCGCCACCCAATAGCGGCCCTCACGACCAAAATCAGCAAGCAGCCTGCTGCCGTTCATAACCGTGCGACCTTCGCCGTAAAAGCTTTGGCCGGACCGGGGACGAACTGCCTGCATTCTGTGCGTTCCATTTTTCAGGCAGAATGCAGCGCCCTCGCCAGCGCTGTCCACCGCCGCCTGGATGGAAGCACCGGGTTCGATCCCGATTGCAGCTGGCGGGCAAGGAGCGTCCGTGACTCCCGCCACAGCCGTCACCGAAGAACCGAGGATCAGGAGAATAGAGAGCGCGGACCAGCCGGCCGAAATACATCTCTCGGGCAGCCAAATCTCCGCCCGGCGCTGCTCCTCTGGTCCAAGCTTCATCTCACCCGTTCCAATTCGCTGAAGGGCTGGGCCCGATAGATCATCACAGACCCAATACCGAAGCCGAACAGGCACCAGAACCAGATGCCCTGCATCGGCCCTTCGAGCACAACGTCGAATGACGCGTTGATCAGGATCGCCAGCTCGTAGCAGACGATGAATACGAACAAGTCAGCCCAATGCTTATGTCCGCGGACGCGCGCCGTCAGGAATGCCCCCGTCAACATGGCAAACCAGGATACGAGGACGAGGAGCCACATCAGGAGGCCTGGAATCCCTGTACGCGCCAACATCGTCATATGCGCACTATGGGGACTGCGCGTTGGCGGACGCTCTTGCGTGCCGGCGAAACCGTCGGCGTCGGCGAGATTGAGCCCAAAGCCCCGGCCGGTCCAGAAATTGGGGCCATGGATGGTATCATTGATGATGATCTCCCACCAGTTGAGGCGCCACTGCTTGGTGCCTTCTGCCTGTTGACCGGACTGCCCGATGATGCTCTTGGCATTCTCGAAGAGCTGATGCGCGCTGACCGGTCGATTCAGCGACTCCTTGGCCTCCTCGAAATGGCCAACGGCAGATTCGAACGCGAGCAGAACGGCAAATAAACTCACGATCACCACCACGCTGGCGAGCATCAGGCGATACCGTCCGAGCGCGAGCATCGCGACCGCAACGGGCACGAGGGCGGCGAGCATCGCGCCCCGGTTGGTTGCGCCGACAATGGCCAGGGTGGCAAACCAGAGGCATAGCCACGCTATCGACACCTTGCGATAGCCGATCAGGGCGAAGACCATGACGCCTGCCAGATGCGTTCCTACTCCGCTCGGACTTGTGTACAGGATGGGCACCGGACCAACCAGCTCGGG
>JAEZEU010000542.1 GCA_023432885.1 Pseudomonadota bacterium
CGGCATGTGGAAGGCTTTTGCCGAGTTGGAGGCCATCGGCTTCATCGGCAAGAAGCGACCGCGCATGGTGGCGGTGCAGGCCAGCGGCTGCGCGCCCATGGTGCGCGCTTTTGAAGCAGGCGCTGAGCACGCCCCGCGTTGGGAGGACGCACATACCATCGCCTCGGGTATCCGCGTGCCGCAGGCGATCGGGGATTTTCTCATCCTGCGTGCGGTGCGGGAGAGCAAGGGATTTGCCATTGCCGTGCCTGACGAGAAGATTTCCGCTGCGCTCAGCGAAGTCGCACGCGAAGAGGGGCTTTTGCTCTGCCCCGAGGGGGCCGCGACCTATGCCGCCTACAAGCAGAGCCTCGCCGAAGGTCGTGTTGCAAAGACCGATCGGGTGATGCTGTTTAATTGCGCTACAGGACTCAAATATCCACTGCCGCCGGTGACGCGTACCCTTGATCGTCACAAGCCGATCGACTTCGCGAAGCTGTAACGGCCGTCATTGCGAGCGAGGCGGCTTGTCCGCCCGAGGACGGAAGCAATCAAAAGTGGATTGCTTCGTCGCTTCGCTCCTCGCAATGACGAGGTGAGCATTTCTGGGAGGTCGTTTATGCGAAGACTGGTTCTCGCCGTATTTGCTGCTCTCGCTTTCACCGGCGCCGCCGTCGCGCAAAACTTCCCCTCCCGGCCCGTCACCATCATCGTGCCGTTCTCGGCCGGCGGCCCGTCGGATGCCATGGCGCGCATTCTTGCCGAGCGGATGAAGACCAGCCTTGGCGAGACCGTGCTGGTAGAGAACGTGACGGGGGCGGGCGGCTCGATCGGTGTCGGCCGCGCGGTGAAGTCGCCGCCGGACGGCTACACCATCTCGTTCGGCCATCTCGGTACCCATGTCGCCAATGGCGCGATCTACAAGCTCGGCTACGATCTCGTCGGCGATCTCGATCCCGTCGTCCTGCTGCCGAGCAACACCATGGTCGTCGTCAGCAAGAAAGGGCTGCCGGCCAAGTCGCTGAAGGAATTCCTGGAATGGCTGAAGGCACGGTCGACTCCCGCCTCGGCCGGTACGGCGGGCGCAGGCTCGGGCAGCCACATCGCCGGGCTCTATTTCGAGAACCTCACCGGCATCAAGCTGCAGTATGTGCCCTATCGCGGCACGGGTCCGGCGATGAACGATCTGGTCGCCGGGCAGATTGATCTCATCATCGACCAGCTCTCCAATTCGATCCAGCAGGTGCGTGCCGGCAATATCCAGGCCTATGCCGTCACCGATGCCAAGCGGGTCGAGTCCGCTTCCGATATCCCTACCGTCGACGAGGCGGGCCTTCCGGGTTTCCACATGACGTTGTGGTCGGGCATGTGGGTGCCCAAGGGCACTCCGAAGGATGTCATCGCGAAACTGAACGCCGCCGTGGTGGAGGCGTTGAACGATCCCGCCGTGAAGAAGCAGTTCGAGAACCTCGGCCTGCAGATGCCGCCGAAGGACAAGCTGACGCCGGAGAAACTCGGCGAGTGGCAGAAGGCGGAGATCGCGAAGTGGTGGCCGATGATCAAGGCCGCCAATGTGAAGGTGGATTAGCAGCCATCATCCAGATGGCTGGAGCGTCGCGATGCTCATCAGCCTTGCCGCGGTGACGGTCGCGATGGATTGCGCGGTCGCTCAACCCGTTCTGCGGATGCCACGTGTCGACTGGCTCGGCTCGCCTTACGGTTGCCTGCATCATCGCAGTTCGAACACGCGCGCGTCAAATTTGTAACCAGCCCGTTTACCATAACGAGCTCAACGGTCCGGCAAGGACGCGGGTGAGGCGATGGTACAGGGTGGGCGCAATGTCTCGAGCATGAGGCTGGCCGCATTTGCGCTGCTGCTTGGCGCATTACCGGCCGAAGCCCAGACATTCCAGCAGATGTGGATGGGCCGGATCGCGCGGCCGCCGGCCGACAACCAGGAAGCTTCCGTGTACTGGGAAGACGAATGGGACGCGCGCGGCAAGCGCTTCAATGCCCAGGGCGTCTCCTGCGCGCATCGCACCGAAGCATTCGGCACGGTCTTTGTCGTCACCAATCTCGATAACGGCAAGAAGATCGAATGTCCCGTGCTTGATCGCGGGCCGTATGCGCGCGGCAGGGTGCTCGATTTCTCGCTGGGCGCGGCGAAGAAGATCGGCTGCGACGGGCTGTGCCGCGTCACCATCCGCCGCGCCGGCTACGAGTAGGCGCATTCCGCAGGCATCCTGAACGACACGAACCAATCTCCTTCAGGCTCACTGCGCATTCACATGTCAGTCATCATACCACGCAAAAGCGAATGCGGGGTATGCAGCAAAGCGTTCTTTGCTGTCGCGGCGCCGGCGCGGCGCGCAATTGTTGCAAGAATCCCGGCGCGCACGTCGCCGTGAGCAGGCTTCGCACAACTGTCATCACTTCAACAGCGCTTGAAGGCCATTGCGCCCTTGGCGTGTTGAACACATCTGCGCCTGCGGCAGGGGCTTGATAAATTTTGGAGAGAACGACGATGAGCGTGTTCTTGCGACTCGGCGCAGCGGCGACGGCTATTGCCGCCGCAGGCATTTTTGCTGCGCTGTCCACGGGCGGTGCAACGGCCGGCGAATTTTGCCGGCAGGACGTTACCGGCCACATGACCGGCTGCGGCTATGCCACGTTCGAGCAGTGTCAGGCGGCCTCGGCCGGCATCGGCGGCGACTGCTTCCGCGATCCCTGGCTCGCCAGCAAGCCGAACGGCATTCCCGCCAACGCCTACGCCTACTCGCCGAAGGCCCCGCATGCAGCCAAGCGCGGGCGGACCGGCAACAATGCAGCCAACCGCGCTCAGTAAACGCTTACGCGGAATATCGGTCCGGGCGGGGTTTCCCGCCCGGTGTCCGCAGGGCCGATGACGCGCTCGCTCGTCGCAGCTATAATTGAAGCAGCAGCGCGCGAGGTCGAATGTGGACGTCTCCGTGATTGAACAGGCCAGGATCCAGGCACAGGTGCTGGTCCCGCTGGTAAAGGCATTGCAGGCCGAACTCGGCGAGGAGCAGGCCAACCGTCTGGTTCGAAATGCGCTCGGCGATCTCTATCGCCGTTTCGGCGAGGAGTTCTGGCGGGCCAGGAACGAGACGAATCTCGGCAACTCGGTCGCCTCGGCGTTCAAGACCTATGCGCAAGACGACGCGCTTGACTACCGCATCAGTGAGCAGTCCCAGGATGCGTTCGCGCTCGACGTGACGCGCTGCCGCTACGCCGAGTTCTACAAGGCGCTCGGCGAGCCTGACCTCGGCTTCCTCCTGGTTTGCACTGCCGACTTTGCCGTCGCCGAAGGGTTCGGGGGCGACGTCAAGCTGACGCGCACGCAGACCATCATGCAAGGCGCTTCTCATTGCGACTTCCGCTACAGGCGGGTGAAGGAAGCGAAGTAGGTGTCCCGGACAACGACGCAGCGCAGCATTTGATGTGGCGCAACACCTGCTCCGGTAATTCAGGCGATGCTTTGAAATCGTCCATTCCGGATGCAGGGAGGAAGAAATGTCGAACGCGGCATACGCTGGCCTGTGGACGCTCGGATTATTTTGTCTGTCGTTCGCCGCGATCTTTGTCTTCTGGTTTGCCGACAGGGTACGCTCCCGCTTCCTTGGCAGGCGCTAGATCGTTGATTTAGCGAAACCACAGCGAGAGAGAGCCACAGGCTTGCTTGGGCAGCCAACGCCGCGAGGTCGATGTTTCACGTCCGCGGGTTTCGATATTGCATATCTAGTCCGCCGATGACGCGATCCGCGCAGTCTGGAATTGCCGTAATGCATCCGGCATATCCGGCCTGGAACTGCAGCGGAGGGGCTTCATGGCGTCGCGCGTGGATTTCACCAGTCCCGACTATTTTCGTCATCCGGCGGCATCCCTCGAACAGCTCCGGAGCGAGGGGCCTGTCGTCGAAGTCAACTTTCCTATCGTCGGCCGGGTCTGGGCCACAACGACCCAGGCGATGGCCGACCGCGTGCTGAAGGACACGGACAC
>JAEZEU010000336.1 GCA_023432885.1 Pseudomonadota bacterium
CGGACCGTTGCAACACGGGCGGTCTTCTTGCGCAGGATATCTCCGACTTGCATTGCAACCTCCTTGGTAGGAAGAACGTCGTCATTCTTGGTATACGTAATGCCAATTGTCAATGCCACGATAAGCCGAAGGCGGATGTTTTAAGTGTCAGTAATATTGACTATTTCTCCGTCGTTGGGAGCCGGCTCCCTTCTCGGAGGGGCATTTCGCCTTCGCTGGCGTCAGCATCAGGTATGCCAGATTGCCAAAAGAAACGCGCCCACCCGGAGGGTGGACGCGTGAAGGAGGAGTTGTAGATGCGTCAGGCTTCGCGCGTCTGGGCCGCGATGACCGCCCTGCGCCAGGGTTTCAGCAGAAGGAGCGCGAGCAGGGAGGCCAGGATGTTGGCGCCGGCCGCGACCCAGAACACCTTGTCCCAGCTTCCCGACGATTGCTGCATGTAGTTTGCGATGGGTACCAGCAGCGCCGCCGTGCCCTTGGCCGTGTAGAGCAGGCCGGCATTGGTGGTAGCGAACTTTGCGCCGAACGTGTCCGTGCAGGTCGAGGGGAAGAGCGAGTAGATCTCGCCCCAGGCGAAGAACACGAAGCCGGAGAGCAGAACGAACCACACCGGATCGTGACCAAGCATGTAAAGGCCCCAGATGCCGATGCCTTCCATGCCGAAGGCGATGAACATCGTGTTCTCGCGGCCGATCATGTCCGATACCCAGCCGAAGAACGGACGGGTGATGCCGTTGAGCACGCGGTCGATGGTGGCCGCGAATGTCACCGCGGTCATGGTCATGCCCATCAGGGTCACCGGCACGGCATCGACCTTCCAGTCGACGCCGATCGGCTTGAGATTGGCGGTGACCATCAGGCCGCCGGCGCCGACGATCACGAACATGAAGTACATCAGCCAGAAAATCGGCTGGCGGACCACCTCGGTCGGCGCGTAGTTGCGACGGCTTTGGATTATGGTGGCGTTCTGGACAACGGCCGGCACCTGACCAGGCTTCGGCGCGAACAGGAAAAACGCGAGGATGACGATGGCGATACCTTGGCCGAGACCGAAATAGAGGAAGGTGGTCTGGAAGCCGGAGTCCTTGATCATCGCCTGGATCGGCGCGACCGTGAGCGCAGAGCCCGCGCCAAAACCGGCCGCGGTGAGGCCGGCGGCGAGGCCGCGCTTGTCGGGAAACCACTTCAACGCGTTGCCGACGCAGGTGCCGTAGACGGCGCCGGCGCCGATGCCGGCGATGATCATGCCGAGATAGAAGCCGCCGAGCGTGGCGGCATAAGCGTTGATCGCCCAGCCAGCGGCGCAGAGCACGCCGCCGACCAGCACGACAAGGCGCGGGCCGTATTTGTCGACGAACCAGCCCTCAACCGGCACAAGCCATGTTTCAAAGAGGACGAAGAGGGTGAAGGCCCACTGGATCGAGGCGCGATCCCATCCGAAGGCCTTCTGGATGTCCGGGACAAAGAACGTCCAGCCGTATTGGTAGTTCGCGATCATCACCATGGCCGCAATGCCAATGGCCAGCTGGGTCCAGCGAAACGCATCGCTGACGCGAGCCGATGATGCGGGCTCCGCTACGTGAACCGTGTCCGTCATGTTTCCTCCAATCGTCCGCTGTTCTATCTAGACTGCGACAGCTGGTCGCAGAGATTGGTATATGTTATGCCAGCAGACAAGAGGAATTTTGCAGGCTCTCCAAATACTTTGGTCGGCTGCTTGAAACACTTTCTGAACAAAAGTCAGGGGCAGCGCCGCGGCTGCGGCACTACCCCTCGAAAACTGAAGCCCGGGAGCAGAGTTAGGTCGCGGCGGTACGCAGGCGCGTAAAGCCCGCCTGGATCGGCGTCCAGAACAGGGCGACCAGGCCAAGGACCATGATGGTGCTCACCAGCGGGTTGGAGAAGAAGATCCCGAGCGAGCCTTGGGACCCCAGCAGCGATTGCCGGAACGCCTCCTCGGCCTTGTCGCCGAGCACGATGGCAAGCACCAGCGGCGCCAGCGGATAATTGCACTTCTTCAGGAGATAGCCGATCACGCCAAACACCAGCATCATGACAACGTCAAACGTGCTGCTGTGCACGGAGTAGGCGCCGATCGCGCAGAGCACGAGGATCAGCGGCGCGATGATGCTGAACGGCACGCGCAGGATCGCCGCGAAGACCGGCACGCAGGTGAGCACGACGAGGAGGCCGGCAAGATTGCCGAGATACATCGAGGCGATCAGGCCCCAGACGAATTCTTTCTGCTCGACGAACAGCATCGGTCCGGGCTGCAGGCCCCAGATCAGAAGGCCGCCAAGCAGCACGGCGGCCGTCGGCGAGCCGGGCACGCCAAGCGAAAGCATCGGCAGCAGGGCTGACGTGCCGGCGGCATGCGCCGCCGTTTCAGGCGCGACGACGCCTTCGATGTCGCCCTTGCCGAAATTGCTGCCGCGCCTGGCGACACGCTTGGCGATGCCGTAGCTCATGAACGATGCCGGGGTGGCGCCAGCCGGGGTGATGCCCATCCAGCACCCTATCAGACAGGAGCGCAGCGACGTCATCCAGTAGGACGGAAGCTCCTTCCAGGTCTGCAGCACGACACGCAGGTTGATCTTGGCGTTGCCGCCGCGGAAGGCGAGGCCTTCTTCCATCGTCAGCAGGATCTCCCCGATGCCGAACAGGCCGATCACCGCGATCAGGAAATCGAAACCGTTGAGCAGTTCGGTGACGCCGAAAGTGAGGCGCAGTTGACCCGTGATGGAATCAAGCCCGACCGCGGCGAGCGCAAAGCCGATCATCATCGCGGCGATGGTCTTGAATGGGGGCTCCTTGCTCAGTCCCACGAAGCTGCAGAAGGCGAGGAAATACACCGCGAATTTTTCCGCTGGCCCGAATTGCAGCGCAAAGCTCGCGACCAGCGGCGCGACCAGGGTGATCATGACCACGGCGAAAAAGGCGCCGACGAAAGATGAGGTGAAGGCGGCGGTGAGCGCCTCGCCGGCCTTGCCCTGCTGCGCCATCGGATAGCCGTCGAAGGTGGTGGCCACCGACCATGGTTCGCCGGGTATGTTGAACAGAATGGACGTGATGGCGCCCCCGAACAGCGCGCCCCAATAGATGCAGGACAGCATGATGATCGCCGAGGTCGGCGACATGCTGAAGGTGAGGGGAAGAAGGATCGCAACGCCGTTGGCACCGCCGAGGCCCGGCAGCACGCCGATGACGACCCCGAGCACGATGCCCAGGATCATCACCATGATGTTGAAGGGCTGCAGGGCTACGGCAAAGCCGTGAAACAGATTCGCGAGTTCTTCCATTTTGGATCCTGCAGCCCGGGGCTGGCGATGCGAAATTGTTTTCTAGAGACCGAGCCATTCCTCGACCGGCCCCTTGGGCAGCGGCACGAGAAACCAGCGCTCGAAGATGAGATACGTGATGACCGGCATGCCGATCGCGATCGACGCAACCGTCAGCCAGTTGTATTTGCCAAGCCAGCGCATGAACCAGGCGATGAAGATCATCGATGCGAGATAGAGTCCCGTGAAGGGCATCGCGCCGACATAGACCGCGCTCGGCACCACGACGCTCATCACCTGGCGCAACTGGCCCCATTCGGCAAACAGGCTCTTGTCATCCTCGCGCAGCCCGTTCCAGAGATTGACGGCGCTGGAGGCGACGATGGCCAGACCAACATAGAAGGGGAAGAAGCCTGCGCGCGGACCTTCCGCCCCCCAATTGATGCCGGCCTTCAGGCTTCCAATGATGACGATCACCCCGAACAGCGCGATTGCCAGCGTAACACCGGCTTCAACCATCTTGTGTGTCGGGCCGGCGCCCGGCCCATTCGTGGTCATGCAGTCCCCCTTTGCGAGCACGGGATGCCGTGATCGCTCATCGTTCGAGATTCATCCACGCGAGTGATGCGGTCAGTTGGAGGGCGCCAGGAATCCTGCCTCTTTCATCAGGTCCTGATGGCGCTTCTCTTCAGTGCCGACCCATTTTGCGTAGTCGTCCCCGGTCATGAAGGTGGTGTTGAAAGCACCGCTCTTCATGAATTCCTGCCAGTCGGGGGTCGCACGTACCTTGTTGAAGAGGTCGACATAGTAGGCGACCTGATCCTTGGTGGCCCTGGGCGACATGAAGATGCCGCGCAGCATCAGGTACTCGATGTCGAGGCCCTGCGACTTGCAGGTCGGAATGTCCTTCCACGCCTTGCCGTCGGCAATCGGCTCGTCATACGGCATCGGCTTGGAGTCGAACACGCAGAGCGGCTTGAGCTTGCCGCCGCGCCATTGCGCGACTGCCTCGATCGGATTGTTGACGGTGGCATCGACATGATTGCCGACCAGCTGCACGGCGACTTCGCCGCCGCCCTTGTAGGGGATGTAGGTGAACTTGGCTCCGGCCGCCTTCTCGAGCGCGACCGTGATGATCTGATCTTCCTGCTTCGATCCGGTGCCGCCCATCTTCATGGTGCCGGGCGCAGCCTGCTTCAGGGCCTCCACGAAATCCTTGCTGCTTTTGTAGGGCTTCTCGGCATTGACCCACAGCACGAATTCGTCGAGCGCGAGCATCGCAACCGGCGTGAGATCCTTCCAGTTGAAGGGGATGCCCGTCGCGAGCGGCGTGGTGAACAGGTTCGACAGCGTGATGATGATTTTGTGGGGATTGTTGGCGGACGCCTTCACGTCGAGAAAGCCTTCGCCGCCGGCACCGCCGGACTTGTTGATCACCACCAGCGGCTGTTTCATCAGGTTATGCTTGGTGACAATGCCCTGGATGGTGCGCGCCATCTGATCGGCTCCGCCCCCCGTGCCCGCGGGCACGATGAACTCCACCGGACGAACCGGCTCCCAGGCTGCCGGTGCTGCCATGCTG
>JAEZEU010000339.1 GCA_023432885.1 Pseudomonadota bacterium
GCAAGCCGAAGATATTGCTGGCGGACGAGCCGACCACGGCGCTGGATGCCACCGTGCAAATCCAGATTCTGCTCCTGCTGCGTGAATTGCAGCGCGAGTTCGGCATGTCCGTGATCTTCGTGACCCATGACATCGGCGTCGCCATCGAAATCTGCGACCGCGTCGCGGTCATGTATGCCGGGCAGGTCGTGGAGCAGGGGACCCTCCGGCAGATCGTGCGTACGCCGGTCCATCCCTATGCGAAGGGGCTGCTCGCCTCCACCGTGCATGGCGCCAAACGCGGTGCGCGGCTGGAGACCATTCCCGGCACACCGCCGTCGCTCGACAAGGCGCCGCACAACTGCTCCTTCGCGCCGCGCTGCAGCCTGGCGCGGCCGCGTTGCAGCGAGCAGTTGCCGCCGAATGTGGAGATCGGCGAGGGGCGCACGGCGCGCTGCATCCTCGCGGGAGCGCCGGCCGCGGTGGGCTAGCGTCCGGCCGCCGGATCGGCCCAGCGCTCGATCTGCGAGGACGCGATCACCCGCTTCGGCTGATAGGGGTTCAGCGTGCCGGCGCTAGCGGCCCAGCCCTTCGCGATGATCTGCATGGCGAACAGCTTCGCATCGACTTCCGATTTGAAGGTGCGGGTCGATCGCGCCGTGCCATCGTTCAGATCACTATTCCTGTCCGGGCTGAACGCCACATACCAAATGTCGGGTTTCGTCATGCGGCGATAACGAAGTTATCGAGCGAAAGTTTCACACCGGAACCAAATCGAGTCGTTGCGTTGTCGTCCATCCTCGGACCCGCCGGCCGGACCCACGGCATCGCCAAGCCCGTGCAGAACGTGGTGGCCGATTCCAATCCAAATCTCATGGTGAAGCTATTTCGGGAGCCGCGCGGCGCATGGGTCGGCGTGCGCGACGAGGCGCGCGGTGGACGTCGACCGCCGGGCCAGGGGTCAGCAGCGGCACGATCCCGGACGTCGAGGGTAAGGCCGGGCGCGTGTCGATGTCGGTCTTGCCGTCCCGAAGCCGGCCATGGCGGCCGGCTAGAAGCCATACCGGACGGGACCAGCAAACCGGCATCTTTGGGCCGGTTCGGCGGCTTTTCAGCCGGCCGGCCCAACCTGGCAGCCGTTTATAGTTAACGAGTCCGCAAATGGACGGTCGGGGCAAACCTCGGTAAAAGGGTAACGACCCTTTTGAAAAGAGAATCATATTAGATGGCAGCCGCTCCCGGCGTCCGGCGCTCCGAGCTCGGTGATGCACTGCGCACGTGCCGCAACGCGTTTATCGGCGTCGGCATCATGAGCTGCATGATCAACCTGCTCTATCTGACCGGGTCGATCTTCATGCTCGAGATATATGACCGCGTGCTGCCGAGCCGCAGCGTGCCCACGCTGGTCGGCCTCGTGATCCTCGCCGCCTTCCTCTACGTGGCCCAGGGCATTCTGGACATGCTGCGCAGCCGCGTGCTCGGCCGCATCGGCACTTCGCTGGACGAAGCGATGAACGAGCGCGTGTTCGAGACCGTGGTGAGGCTGCCGCTCCTGGTCGGCAGCCGCAACGAAGGCCTGCAGCCGCTGCGCGATCTCGACAATGTCCGCTCCTTCCTCGGCAGCATGGGACCGGGCGCGTTCTTCGACCTGCCCTGGCTGCCGTTCTATCTGGCGATCTGCTTCCTCTTCCACTGGCTGCTCGGCGTCACCGCGCTCGTCGGCGCCGTCATCCTGGTCGCGCTCACCTTGATCACGGAGTTCATGTCGCGTCAGCCGGCGAAGGACGCAATGACGCTCGCCGCCAGGCGCAACGATCTTGCCGCGGCGAGCCGCCGCAACGCCGAGGTGCTGGTTGCGATGGGCATGTCCGGCCGGATGACCAGGCGCTGGAACGAGACCAACGAGGAGTATATCGCCGGCAATCAGCGCGCCAGCGACGTCACCGGCGGTCTCGGCGCCGTCGCCAAGGTGCTGCGCATGATGCTGCAGTCGGCCGTGCTCGCGGTCGGCGCCTATCTCGTCATCTACCAGGAGGCCACCGCCGGCATCATCATCGCGGGCTCCATCCTGTCCGCCCGCGCGCTCGCGCCCGTCGATCTTGCGATCGCGCACTGGAAGGGCTTTGTCGCCGCGCGGCAGAGCTGGCGGCGGCTCAACAGCCTGCTGGAGAAGCTGCCGGCGTTGCAGGCGCAGACCATGCTGCACCCCCCGGAAAAGAAGCTTAGCGTCGAGTCCGTGGCCGTCGTGCCGCCGGGCGAGCAGCGCGTCATCGTGCAGGATGTCAATTTTGCGATCGAGGCCGGCCACGGGCTTGGTATCATCGGTCCCTCCGGCTCCGGCAAATCCTCGCTGGTCCGTGCACTGGTCGGCGTGTGGCAGCCGGCGCGCGGCAAGGTGCGGCTGGACGGCGCTGCGCTCGACCAGTGGCCGCCCGAAGTGCTCGGCCGCCATGTCGGCTACCTGCCGCAGGACGTCGAACTGTTCGCCGGCAGCGTTGCGCAGAATATCTGCCGCTTCGATCCCGAACCCAGGTCGGAAATGATCATCGCGGCGGCCAAGGAAGCCGGCGTGCACGAGATGATCATCAAGATGCGCGAAGGCTACGACACCCAGATCGGCGAGCAGGGCGGCGCGCTCTCGGCAGGGCAGGCCCAGCGCGTGGCGCTGGCGCGTGCGTTGTACGGCAATCCGTTCCTGATCGTGCTGGACGAGCCGAACTCCAATCTCGACGCCGAAGGCGACGAGGCGCTGACCCGCGCGGTCCGCGCTGCGCGCGAGCGCGGTGCCATTGTCGTGGTCGTTGCGCACCGGCCGGTCGGCATCGAAGCCGTCGACCAGTTGCTGGTCCTGAAGGACGGCCGCATGCAGGCGTTCGGCCCGAAGGAGCAGGTGCTCGGCCAGGTGCTGCAGCGTCCTGCAGCGCCGACGCCGATCAAGGTGGTTTCCGAAGGCGGAGTTGCCAAGTCATGAGCAGAGCCGAGCTCAAGAAGTCGCAGCGCTCGATCCGCAGGCATCTCGTTGCGGGGCTCGCGGTGGTGCTGCTGCTCGCCGGCGGGCTCGGCGGCTGGGGCGCTACCGTGCCGATCTCGGGCGCGCTTATCGCGCCGGGGCAGGTGGTCGTCGAATCCAACGTCAAGAAGGTGCAGCATCCGACCGGCGGCGTCGTCGGCGAGGTGCGCGTGCGCGACGGCGACCTGGTGAAGGCCGGCGACATCGTCGTCAGGCTCGACGAGACCGTGGTGCGCGCCAACCTCGCGATCGTCAACAAGACGCTCTACGGCCTGTGGGCACGCCAGGCGCGGCTGGAAGCCGAGCAGCGCGGCAGCGACAGCATCAAGTTCCCGGCCTCCCTGCTCGATCGCGCCAGCGATCCGGATGCGCGCGACGTGATGGCAAGCGAATCGAAGCTGTTCGAGGTCCGCGTCAACGGCCGCGCCGGCCAGAAGGCGCAGCTGCGCGAGCGCGTCATCCAGCTCAACGAGGAGATCGAGGGCCTCGTCGCGCAGGAAAAGGCCAAGGACAAGGAGATCGCGCTGGTCGAGAAGGAGCTGGTCGGCGTCCGCCAGCTTTACGAGCAGCGCCTGGTGCAGATTTCGCGGCTGACGGTACTTGAGCGCGATTCGGCGCGGCTCAACGGTGAGCGCGCGCAATATATCGCCGCCCGCGCCCAGGCCAAGGGCAAGATCACCGAGACCGAGCTGCAGATCATCCAGGTCGACAAGGACATGGTCAGCGAGGTTTCCAAGGACCTGCGCGAGACCACGGACAAGATCGGCGAGTTCATCGAGCGCAAGGTCACCGCCGAGGACCAGTTGCGTCGCATCGACATCCGCGCGCCGCAGGACGGCATGGTGCTGCAATCGACCGTGCACACGGTCGGCGGTGTCATCACCGCGGGCGACGCGATCATGATGATCGTGCCCCAGGCCGACGACCTTTCGGTCGAGGCCAAGGTGAACCCGCAGGACATCGACAAGCTGCAGGTCGGCCAGCAGACCGTGCTGCGGTTCTCGGCCTTCAACCAGCGCACGACGCCGGAGCTGAACGGCAAGGTTAGCCGCGTTTCCGCGGACGTAACGACAGACCAGCGGAGCGGGCAGAGCTTCTACACCATACGCATCTCGCTGCCGGCCGACGAGGTCGCCCGTCTCGGCGAGGTCAAGCTGGTCCCGGGCATGCCGGTGGAAGCATTCGTGCAGACCGGCGAACGCACGCTGCTGTCCTATTTCATGAAGCCGCTGAACGATCAGCTGATGCGCTCGTTCCGCGGGCGGTGAGCGCTGATATTATCGCAATTGTAGCTGCATACTTGCTATCGTCCCGGCGAAGGCCGGAGCCCATAAGCACCAGGGCGTGGTCGTCAAAGCGAGTAGGGCTTCCTTCTCCCCTTGTGGGAGAAGGTGGTGCGCATCGACAGCTGCGCGACGGATGAGGGGTCTCTATCCGCGCAGACGGACCCCTCGCCCGCGCTCGCTTCGCGATCGCACCCCATCCCACAGGGAGAGAGGGTGGAGTCCGTTTCGCGGCTCGCGCTTCGCTTGTCCGCGACGGCAGCTCACAAACTGTCGAGCATCAACCCCAATGCCGTCTTTGCAAATACCTGCATGTTCGCCTGCCGGTCGCCGCTGCCCGTCTCCAGCGTGATCACCTTTTCCATTGGCCCTGCGATCGCCATGCAGCAATGGCCGGCGGCGTCGCCGTAGCGGTTGCCGGTGGGGCCGGTCGCGCCGGTCTCGGAAAGGCCCCAGGTGGTGGCGAAACGAGCGCGCATCTGTCTTGCCAGCAGTTGCGCGTAGGGCTCCGACGCCGAGCGGATGCCTTTCATGTCCTCGTCTGGAATTTCCATCAGCAGGCGCCGCGCATCGCGCGTGTAGACCACCGCGCCTCCGAGGAAATAGGCGGAGGCGCCGGGAACGCACAAGAGCGCGGCCGAGATCAGTCCGCCCGTCGAGGACTCCGCGACTGCGATGGTTTCCTTTCGTGCAAACAGCTTTGCGGCGATCTGTTCGGCGACGTCGACGAGTTCTTTCATTCTGCTGCAGCTCCGCTTCACATGCCAACTTCCTAGCACAGGAATGCATGGCTGCCGAGTTGCGGGAGCCGGGCGGGCCTGCTTGAATGCGCCGGGCGCGGCGCTGATCGCGCGGAGGAAACGACATGACGTCACCTATCCCGGGCGGCGTGGATTGCGACCTGCATCCGGCCGTTCCGCATCTGACGAGCCTTCTGCCCTACATGAACGATTACTGGCGCGATCAGGTGACGACGCGCGGCATGGTCGATCTCGTGTCGCAATCCTATCCGACCAACTCGCCGATCTCCTCGCGTCCCGACTGGCGCCCGGCGCAGGGCAAGCCCGGCTCGAGCTATGACGACATGAAGCGCCAGGCGCTGGATCGCTTCGGTGTCGCCTACGGCATCTGCAATCCGCTCTACGGCGTGCAGATGGTATTCTCCGAGGACATGCAGGACGCGTTCTGCCGCGCGCTCAACGACTGGCTCGCCAGGGAATGGCTCGAGAAGGATGCGCGGCTGCGCGGCTCCATCGTGATCCCGACACAGAGCGTGGAAAAATCCGTGGCCGAGATCGAGCGCTGTGCAAAGGACAAGCGCTTCGTCCAGGTGCTGATGCTGGTCATGGGCGACGTGCCCCTGGGCAAGCGGGCGCTATGGCCGATCTACGCCGCGGCCGAGAAGCACGGCCTGCCGGTCGGCATCCATGCGGGCAGCGCCTATCACAATCCGCCGACCTCGGTCGGCTGGGGATCCTATCACATCGAGGACTATGTCGCGCAGGCGCAGGCGTTCCAGACGCAACTCACGAGCCTGATCGTCGAGGGCGTGTTCGCCAAGTATCCCAATCTCAAGATGGTGATGCTGGAATCGGGCTTTACCTGGCTGCCGGCCTTCCTTTGGCGGCTGCACAAGTTCTGGCGCGGCGTGCGCATGGAAACGCCCTGGGTCGACCGTGCGCCGCTGGAAATTGTGCGCAGCAACATCCGCTTTTCGCTGCAGCCGGTGGATGCGCCGCCGGAACCCGAGACGTTAAACCGCCTGTTCGACCATATGCAGTCGGACGAATTGATCCTATTCTCTACAGATTATCCGCACTGGCAGTTCGACGGCGATGAGGTGCTGCCGAACGGGTTGTCTCCGGATCTCGTGCGCAAGATCATGGTTGATAATCCGATGGCGACGTACACCCG
>JAEZEU010000404.1 GCA_023432885.1 Pseudomonadota bacterium
GATCTCCGATCACGCCAATTTCGCCAGGCGCAAGAAGGAGAGCAGGAAGCACGGCAAGCTGCGCGGCATTGCGGTCGGCTCCTATCTCGAAGTGACGGCGCCGCCCAGCGGCGAACTCGGCAAGATCGCCTTCCAGCCCGATGGCACGGTGAAGCTGACGACCGGCACGCTCGATTACGGCCAGGGCCATGCCACGCCTTTTGCGCAGGTGCTTTCGACGCAGCTCGGGATTCCCTTCGAAAAGATCACGCTGGAACAGAACGACAGCGACCTCGTGCGCTTCGGCAATGGCACCGGCGGCTCGCGCTCGATCACCGCATCGGGGCAGGCGATCGTCGAGGCGTCCGCGCTGGTGGTCGAAAAGGGCAAGAAGGCGGCCGCCCACGCGCTCGAGGCCTCCGAGACCGATATCGAATTCTCCGGCGGCCGCTTCACCATCGCCGGCACCGACCGCTCGATCGGCATCATGGAGCTGGCGCAGCGGCTGCGCGAGGGCAAGGTGCCGGAGAGTGCGCCCTCCTCGCTCGATGTTGACCACGCCACCAAGGAGACCGTCTCGACCTTCCCGAACGGCTGCCACGTCGCCGAGGTCGAGATCGATCCCGACACCGGGGTGGTGCAGGTCATCCGCTACAACGCCGTCAACGACTTCGGCACCGTTGTGAATCCGATGATCGTCGCCGGCCAGTTGCACGGCGGCGTCGCGCAGGGCATCGGCCAGGCGCTGATGGAGGAAGTGAACTACGACGCCAGCGGCCAGCCGATCACCGGCTCGTTCATGGATTATGCCCTGCCGCGGGCGGAGGACATTCCGCTGATGGGAATTGGCGATCATCCCTCCCCCGCCAAGACCAATCCGCTGGGCACCAAGGGCTGCGGCGAAGCCGGCTGCGCCGGAAGCCTGTGCGTGATCGTCAATGCTGTGCTCGACGCGCTGTCCGAATATGGGATCACCGAGATCGATATGCCGCTAACCCCGGAAAAGGTCTGGCGCGCGATCCGGGACGCCGAGAAGGCAAAGGCGGCCTAGCGACTTCGTCCGCATTCAACATTCGACAAAATGGAGCCCGTCCAGTGTCTGCCGCCATCATCGACGAGCTCCGCTCCGTCTTCGACGCCACGACGGTCCTGACCGGCAACGACATCGATGCGCGCTATCACACCGACATGGCCGGCGTTTCCGTCGCCCCGCCGGTCGCGGTGATGCGCCCGCGCAGCACCGAAGAGGTCTCGACGTTCCTCAGGCTGTGCCACCTGGCCCGCGTGCCGGTGACGACGCAGGGCGGCATGACCGGCCTCGTTCGCGCCACCATGCCGCAAACGGGCGAGATCGTGCTGTCGATGGAGCGCATGAATGCGATCGAGGAAGTCGATACCGGCGGCGGGGTGGTGATCACGCAGACCGGGGTGCCGTTGCAGCGCCTGCAGGAGCGCGTCGGCCAGGACGGATTCATGTTCCCGCTCGATCTCGGCGCGCGCGGCAGCTGCACCATCGGCGGCAACATCTCGACTAATGCCGGCGGCAACCGCGTCATCCGCTACGGCATGACGCGCGATCTCGTGCTTGGCCTCGAGGCGGTGCTGGCGGACGGCACGATCCTGAGAGGCGTGCGCAAATACATCAAGAACAACACCGGCATCGACTTGAAGCAGCTGTTCGTCGGCACCGAAGGTACCCTCGGCGTGGTGACGCGCGCGGCGTTGCGGATCTTCCCGGCGCCGGCCGAGCAGCAGGTCGCGCTGTGCGCGCTGTCCAGCTTCGACAAGGTCCGCGCGTTTCTGGCGCTGTCGCGGACGCGGCTGGGCGGCGACCTCACCGCCTTCGAGGTGATGTGGAACGAGTATTACCGCCTCACCACCGAACTGGTGAAAGGCGTGGCGGCGCCGCTGCCGACCAATCATCCCTTCTATGTTCTGCTGGAATCTTCGGGCAGCGATGCCGAGCGCATCCGCAACGATCTCGAGGAGATGCTCGAAACGGCGCTGGAGGACGACATCATCCTCGATGCGACGATCGCAAGCTCGGGCGCCGCGGCCGCTGCGATCTGGAAGATCCGCGACTCCTCCGTCGAGCTGGGGCGCGCCATCGGCCCCAACGGCGTCGGTTTCGACATCAGCCTCGCCATCGACAGGATGGAGGCGTTCGCCGACCGGATCAAGGAAGAGGCCAAGCGGATCGACAAGGACGCCTATGCCATCGTGTTCGGCCATGCCGGCGACGGCAATCTGCACGTCAACGTCAAATACCCTCCGACGGCCGACCGTACCGACGAGATCACCAAGCTCGTCTACGGCATCACCGGCGAATTCGCCGGCTCCATCTCGGCCGAGCACGGCATCGGTATCCTGAAGCGGCCTTATCTGAAGCTCAGCCGCACCGAGGAGGAGATCGAGACCATGCGCACGCTCAAGCGCGCGCTGGACCCGCATCACATCCTCAACCCCGGGCGCATCTTCACGATGTAGAGCTTGGGTGTATGTTCATGAACTCGTCAGCCTTATTCTCGGAAGCGGACGTTGAACCCGATATGGACGCATGTCGGACTGGGGCCAAAGGCGGGTCATGCCGCTCTACGGATTGCGGCGTACTTATATTCCCGCCTGGTCCGCACAAAATGGTGACCCTTCGTCGATGGAGCTGCGCGTAACGCGTCGGTCGGTTCTGCGTATGGCCGGTAGGCTGTGACGAAGAGGATCACAGCGCATTTGCCGAATGCAAGGGATTGATGAAGGAGACGTTCAATGTTGCCGAGACCGGCTCGGGATCTTACAGGATACTGGCCCTCCTGAGATGGGTCATGGTGGTCATCTTCGTTTCGTTTGGAATGCAGAAGTTTACACCTCAGTCAGCACAAGGTATCGCCCAGTTCGTCACCAACAGTCCTTTCATCTATTGGCTTTCCGTGCTCGGCTTGAGAGGTGAGGCTTATTTCCTGGGAGTAACGGAGTTCGTGATTGCGGCGCTGCTGGCGGCGGGTGCGTTCAAACCATTCTCTCGGCCGTGGGCTCGTTTTTTGGCATTGTCACTTTCGCCATCACATGGTCGTTCTTCTTCACAACGCCCGGCGTAGTAACGTGGAGCCTGTCGACCGATCCGATGGCTTGGAATTTGGCGGGCGAGTTCCTATTCAAGGATATCGTCCTGTTGTGTGTCTGCATCGTGCTGTTTCTTGCATCGCTGCCGAGAGCGAGGATGGGATTGAGCAGCAATGCGTCGTCGTAGGCGCCAGATGCGAGCTTGCATCATGACGCGCCTATCGGCGAGCACAACAGGCTCGGCGAACGCACGAAAGGCGAGTTCCGCTCAGGGTCAAAAGCGCCGGTTGCGCCACCTTACCGGCATTTCCGCTCTACCCCCTGAAAGCCGACATTCGGATGATTTCCGGAGTTCGTCGGTGTGGGCCATTAGCTGACATGGAATAACCCAGATCTCGCGAGAGTTTAGGGGAAACGTTACTGCGACACCCTTGCAATCAAGGGTTTTATTACAGGCTTGTTTACTGGGCAGGTCGCAGTATCGGTTCCTGCCGGAAGACGAGGCTGGGACGATGCCCGATATCGGATTTTATTTTTGGGGTTTTACGATTTGCTCCGCCCTGGTGGCGATCGTTTATTACCCGCTCATGCGTGGCACGTCGATTTCGCGGAAGGTGGGCACAACAGCCTCGGTGCTCGCTGTCAGCGCTGTGATCGCGTATGCGAACTGGGGATACGAACCCTCCTACAATTCGGGTGTTCTTGGCGTCTTCGGTCCAGCATTGCTGATCATCTTCGGCGTTGGATGGATCGGCTGCTCGATCATCGATCTTTTGCTCACTGTGCTGAATAGGAGTGGCGGGCGAGATGTCCGCTAAGGGGTCATTTGCAGACGTTCCCGGCCGGTCAAGCTTAGGTCTGCTCTACCCCTCGAAGGCGGACGTCGCTGAACCAATCTGCCATGTCGGCTACGGGCCACCAAGGGACATATCGCTGGGAGCCCTGACCTGCCTTCGAGAGCGCTGCTCCCCGGCACGGCGCTGGCCCGCCGCAACGCCAACGTGCTAGGTACGAACGGGCACGCTGCGCGAAGCTCGCGTTAAGGCCAATTGAGGAGAGAAGATGATTGCGATAGATCTCGGTCAAGAAGAACGTCACATTGGCGAGGAGCTAGCCAAAAAATTTCCAAATGAGATTTCTGCTATCGATGGCCGGGCCATCGATGGCACGACGCTAAGCTATCTATCGATATTTGTTTCGGCCGCAGGAATCGCCATTCCCGAAGTGCGCAAGATTGTGGTCGAGATCATTCGAGCGAAGCGGCACAAAGCCGTCACCTTAAAAGGCATTAAGTTACAGGGGTACTCCGACGAGGAGATCAAAAATATTTTAGCCGAGCTTCATAAGGTTGGCGACAAGTCGTGACTATCGACGATTTTCTTGCGACGACACGACGGCCTAATATGCCGACCTTGCCTGAACTGGTGTATGAGTACGAAAAACTTTACGCCTCGATCATAGCGGTATCACCGCCGCTGATAAGGGAGGTTACCCCAACCCTCCGCATAGTAAACACGCTGAACAAGCAGACGCAACTGATCCCCATTCGCGGGCAATACTATCTCGTACATGATCAGTATCTCGGGCAAACGCTGAACTTGCTCACCAAGTACTTCGCGCTATCTGCTCCTATCGCCTATGCGAGGGCTATGGGTCTTAGGTTGGTGTCAGAAGCGGCGACGTGCTGCGGACGGCTCGATCTGGCGACGTATTTCGCTGTTGCTTACTCCGTGGCGCAATACAAAGCAAAAAATCAAGACATCCCCGAAGCAGGCGAGCAGTGGCAAAAGCGATCTAACGCCACTTCAGTTCAGGAAGCGTTCGTAATCGCTCACGAAATGGCTCATCTCGTTTGGCGGACGGCACGCTTCGACCCTACCGTGATCGACTGGCTGCTAGATTTCTCGTGCATGAAGATCAAGGAGACGTCGATCAGTCGGTCGAAGATTATCTCAACGACCTGTCCTTCCTGTATAGTGAAGGGGAGATCGTCCAAGAAAACATAAAAACTAAGCAAGATAGGGAAGTCATTAACGCAAAGGTTCGTGCCAAATTACGACAGCGCTTTATTGAAGACGGACCGAAGCAAGTTCGAGCAAATGCTCGATTGCGCCAGAATGCCCTTTTCCGTGAGGAGGTATACGCAGATTACGCGGCTGCGCAAACATGCGTCGAGTTGTTTCAAGATAAAATGGATTGGACCGATCTGATGATCGCTATCCACCTTGCACTCGAAAACATTACAACGATGTCCATGATTACGCAGCATGCCTATCGCATTTTTAGCATCGAATTTCAGCTAAACCCTCTTGCGGTCGCCGCGAGAAAGCGAGCATTGCGCCGGGCGCTCGAACACTGGACGCAGGAGCGCAGTCCGGAACAACCTCACCTTGGACACAGCATACTGACCAAGGCCAACCGTCGGTACATGCGGTTCATCCGTGATCCGATCACAATTGATTTAGCCGGCAGGCTCTCCGTTGAATCACTTCCGAAGCTAGATGATCTCCGAGACACCCGGGAAGCAATGCTGAGAGCTTATCCCGAGTCGGTCGATCCCCAATACATAATTAGACACATACTCTTTAAGTGACCGGAAAGCGTGATCGTTGGTTCCTTCTACCGTTGGCGCGTTGACGCTAATGTCCGCCTAGGGTCATCAGCGTCGGTTGCGCCACCTTACCGGCATTTCCGCTCTACCCCCTGAAGCCGACATTCGGATGATTTCCGGAGTTCGTCGGTGTGGGCCAGAAGGCGACATTTTGGCTGACTGCTCACTTCGCACGCTTCCAAACGATTTCCAGCGTGACGCCGGCAGGTGTACGAGGATTCGTGAACTTCATCTCGTCGGCGCCAATGGAGTTAACGATCCGCCGTTGATTGGGAGCTCCGACAAGATTCGGAAACGTACTCGACTCGATACTTACGTGGATCGTTTTTGTGCTTGCGTCGACTGTGTAAGTTCCCGTATAGGCGATCGATCCCGAGGCGATGGCCATAGCCTCTTCCGGAGAAGGGCGGGCAGAGTCGCTGGACGCATACTTTGGCAGATCGGTGCGCGTAGTAATGAAATGGAATCGACCTTCATTGGTGTATGTCACTGCGCCCTGCAAGCTCGGCCGTGGAACGTCACTGCCATCATCACGCTTGGCAGTACTGGAGACGTAGATCCACGTTCCGACGAGTTGGTTCTTGAGTGATGCCTGTTGGCCAACGCTGATGTTTGGACTAGCGGTGATTGTAATCAACGTGATCGCGAAAAGAACGAAAGAAAGCTGCCTGCTCATGAGAGCGCCTCCCCGTTGTCCTTGAGGGTACCAACACATCGCGAAGAATCAAGGATGGCCACTCGCCATTATCTCGCGCTTTGGACGTCATGCTCGCCGGACACGTCCGCTTTGGCTCCTGAAAGCGGACGTCGCAAGCCCATTCAATTTTGAGATTGAACTTGAGAATATCCTTCTCGTCGCGCTTAGATTTTGCAGTTTTCACACAGCCCAGGTCAGGTGCAGACAATCCCGAGCCATCGGACAGGCGTGCTTACCTAACGCATATCCGCCCGCTCCTATTGACTCGCATTGCAAATGGGCAAATCCTCCGGACAACCAATTGCCATCGCCAATTTCAGCACTACGA
>JAEZEU010000521.1 GCA_023432885.1 Pseudomonadota bacterium
AACAGCGCGTAGACGCGCTCGAACGATTGCGCGGCGGTCGCCTTGGGGATGCGGAACGCGCCGAGCTGCAGATTGTCCTCGACGTTCATGGTCGCGAACAGCTCGCGATGCTCGGGGACGAGGCTGAGGCCCAGCGCGACGCGATCCTCGATCTCCAGCTGCGCCATGTCCTCGCCGGCAAAGCCGACTCGGCCCTTCAGCGGCAGCACGCCCATGACGGCGTTGAGCAGGGTGCTTTTTCCCGCGCCGTTGGCGCCGATGATGGTGACGATCTCGTTGTCGGCCACCTCGAGCGAAACACCGCGCACGGCCTCGACCTTGCCGTAGGCGATATGGACGCCGGCGACTTCCAGCAGCGCGCTCATGCCACCGCTCCAAGGTAGGCCTTGATCACATCGGGGTTGGTCTTGATCGCCGCGGGCGTGCCCTCGGCGATCTTGGTACCGAAGTCGAGCACCACCACGCGGTCGGCAAGATCCATCACAAAGCCCATGTCGTGCTCGACCAGCAGCACGGACATGCCGCCGTCGCGCAGCTGGCGCAAGAGCGCGGCGAGCCGCTGTTTCTCCATGTGGCGCAGGCCTGCGGCCGGCTCGTCGAGCAGCAGCAGCACGGGATCGACGCAGAGCGCGCGGGCGATCTCGACAATGCGCTGCTGGCCGAGCGAGAGCGAGCCGGCGAGCTGGTTGATCTGGTCGCCCAGCCCGACACGCTCGATCTGCCTCGTGGCTTCCGCCAGCAGCCGCGCCTCGTCGGCGCGGTCGAGCCGCAGCATGCTGGAGATCGCGCCGGATTGCCCGCGCAGATGCGCGCCGATCGCGACGTTCTCCAGCACGGTCATGTCGGGCACCAGCTTGACATGCTGGAAGGTTCTGGCGATGCCGAGCTTGACGATCTCCTGCGGGGCTGCGTTGTCGACATGCTTGCCGAGGAACGAGATGGTGCCGCCGGTCGTGGTCAGGACGCCCGTGATCAGGTTGAAGGTCGTGCTCTTGCCGGCGCCGTTTGGCCCGATCAGGGCGACGATCTCGCGTGCACGCACGTCGAAGCTGACGTCGTTGACCGCGATCACGCCGCCAAACTGCTTGCGCGCCTTGTCGATCTGCAGCAGCACCGAGGGCTGCGTTGCCGAACGCGTACGGGCGGGCAGCGTCAGCGCCGTATCCGGCTGCTTGCGGGCGGGCTTGAAGGGCAGCCATGACATCAGCAAGGGCCAGACGCCGGTCGGCGCGAGCTGCAGCAGCAGCACCAGCACGATGCCGAACACGATGGTCTCGAGTTGCGCCTTGCCGCCGAAGATATAGGGCAGGTAGCTCTGCAGCACCTCCTTCAGGATCACGACAATGCCGGCCCCCAGCACGGCGCCCCAGACATAACCGGCGCCGCCGACCACGGCGATGAAGAGATATTCGATGCCGGCATGCGCGCTGAACGGCGTCGGCGTGACGGCGCGCTGGAAATGCGCATAGAGCCAGCCGGAAAGGCCGGCAAGCACGGCGGCGTAGATGAAGACCAGCAGTTTGGCGCGCGGAGTCTGCACGCCAAAAGCTTCGGCGGCGATATGCCCGCGGCGCAGCGCGCGGATGGCGCGTCCGGTGCGGGAGTCCAAAAGGTTCATGGTCAGCACCGCCGAGATCAGCACCGCGATCCAGATCACGAAATAGATCGTATCGGGATCGAGCATCCGGAACGTGCCGATCGACAGCGGCGGGATGTTGGAGATGCCGTCGTTGCGGCCGATGAATTCGAGCTTGCTGAAGAGATAGAACAGGCCGATGCCCCAGGCGATGGTGCCGAGCGGCAGATAATGCCCGGACAGCCGCACGGTGATGATGCCGAGCACCACGGCGGCAATGCCGCTGACGATGAGCGAGGCCGGCAGGGTCAGCCAGGGCGAGACGCCGTAGGCGGTGGTCAGCACGGCCGTGGTGTAGGCGCCGAAGCCGCAGAACGCGGCCTGCCCGAACGAGGTGAGGCCGCCGACGCCGGTGAGCAGCACGAGGCCCATCGCGACCAGCGCGGCAAGGCCGATATTGTCGAGCAGCACGATCCAGAACGGCGGCATGCCGGGAATCAGCGGAATCACCGCCATGACAGCGGCAAAGAGAAGAACAGGCCAGCGGCTCGTCATCGCATCAATCTCCCTCTTCCTCGACCGCGGGCGCGGCAAGCGAGCGCAGCACCAGCACCGGGATGATCAGGGTGAAGACGATGACCTCCTTGTAGTTGGAGGCATAGAACGAGGAGAACGCCTCTATGATGCCGACGACCAGCGCGGCGACCGCGGTGAGCGGATAGCTGACGAGGCCCCCGATGATCGCGGCGATGAATCCCTTGAGGCCGATCAGGAAGCCGGTGTCGTAATAAAGCGTGGTGATCGGCACGATCAGGATGCCGGAGATCGCGCCGATCACGGATGCCAGCAGGAACGCGATCTGGCCGGAGAGCGTGGTGCGTATGCCGACCAGCCGCGCGCCAAGCCGGTTGACGGCGGTGGCGCGCAGCGCCTTGCCCATCAGCGTGGTGCCGAAGAAGAGCCACAGGGCGATGATGAAGGCGACGGTGACGCCATAGACCGCGATGCTCTGGCCGGTGAAGCGCAACGCGCCCACGGTGAAGGCAGCGGTGGACACCGGCGGGCCGCGCAGGCCCTCCGCGCCGAAGAAGACGAGGCCGAGGCCCTGCAGCGCCAGATGGCAACCGACGGAAGCGATCAGGAGCACCAGCACGGAAGTATGCGCCAGCGGCTGGAAGGCGAGGCGGTAGAGGTACAGGGCAATCGCCGCGACGATCAGCAGCGCCAGCACGATGTTGATGGCGATCGGCGTCTTCGGTCCGGTGAGCAGATAGGTGGCCGCCAGAAGGGCGGCCGGAAAGACGATGTTGAGCGCAAGGCTGCGGCCGATCTTCTTCAGATGCAGCGCGCGGCGGGCGGCAAACAGGTCAAGCGCAAAGGCGAGGATGCCCATCGCGGCGGCGAGCCAAACCGTGCCCGGCACGTTGCCGGCGCACAGCATTGCATAGCTCAGCGCGCCGAAGGTGACGAATTCGCCCTGCGGAATCAAAATGACGCGGGTCACCGCGAACACCAGCACCAGCGCCAGCCCGAGCAGCGCATAAATTGCGCCGTTGGTGATGCCGTCCTGGATCAGGAACAGCATGATCGTCGTGTTCAACCGGACGCTCCCCCTCACGCCGCCGGCCGCTGCGGAAGCTTCCGTCCGCCGGCCATCGCCATTCGCCGGTTGAAAAGTACCGGCATTTGATATAGTGGATAACAATTATCGAATATAACCTCAAGGCCCGAGCAGGCCCAAGAATCCCCTCCGGCCTTTCTAGCGGGATTGCGAGCTTCGAGCGATGACTGTTTCCAAGACCGCGGGCCTCGATGGCGGCAAGTCGGCTCGTCCGCCCCGCAAGGAAGGCGGGGAGGGGAGCGGCGAGCCCGCCGCGCTGCAGCTCGGCGAGCTCTCGGAGTTGCTCGGCTATTCGCTGAAACGTGCACAGCTCAAGGTATACGAGGACTTCCTCAAATGCGTCGCGCCGCTGCAGCTGACGCCGGCGCAGTTTTCCGTGCTGCTGCTCCTGGACCGCAACCCCGGACGCAACCAGACCGAGATCGCCAACACGCTCGGCATTCTCCGGCCGAATTTCGTGGCGATGCTGGACGGCTTGGAAAGTCGCGAGCTTTGCACGCGGATGCGCTCGACCAACGAC